>NZ_CATKPT010000008.1:0-115956 GCF_949768125.1 Pseudomonas sp. IT-P253
GACACTAGCAGCGCCGGGGGCGGTGTGTTTAGGGAAGGACCGTCCACAATGCGAACCCGGCGTACCAGAGCACCGCGGCTCGCAGCAGCAGTTCCCAGATCCGGTCCAGGTTGTTGATGCCGTCGGGCCCGACCACCGGCGCCGGGATTTCACCGGCCACCATCCCGACCTTTTCGATCAATTGGGCGGCGCTGATGTTCCAGTTCAGCAATTCGTGCAACATCACCCGGCCGACCGCAACAAAGTTGCCCACTAGCGCAAAACTCACTGCCAGCAGGCGCACCGGCACCCAATCGAACGCGTGACGCAGCTTTGCGGCACGCTCGACCACAGCGGGGTTCTGCCCGTGTTCTTCGGCCAGGGCCAGCAGTCGATAGCTCAATGCCGCGACGGGCCCCAGCAGGAAGTACCAGAAAATCACCGCGAAAAAGCTTTGATAGGCCTCCCACAACAGATGCCCTTCGACCCGTTCCAGCAATTGCTCGCCATCGTCGGCGCAAATACCCACGTCGCGTTGCGCAACATGGGCGGCAGCTTGCAGGTCTTCCCGGCGCCAGGCATCACGGAAGGGCCCCAGGCCGGCCAACAGATCACCGCGTCCCAAACTGTAAATCACCACCAGCAAATGCAGCGGCAACACCAGCAGACCGTAGGCCACCGGGTCCAGCACCACCAGCAACAAACCCAGCAACGCCACCGGCAACAACACCAGCACTACCAGGACCAGCCACGGACTTTTCGCCAGGCGTGGGCTGGACTCAAGCTTGTTCAACTCGCGTACCCAACCACCATCACGTTGAACCCGATGGCGCAGCGCCGAGAACTTCTCGATCCAGACGGCCAACAGCAGCACAAGAAAACTCATTGTTGTTCCTCTTTTGCCAGGACGGCACGATAGCGTGCCCAGTCGAACGCCGGTCCCGGATCTGTTTTGCGCCCAGGTGCAATGTCGCTATGCCCGCAAATACGCTGTGCGGTGATGGCCGGGAAAGCGTTTTGCAACTGCCGGGTCAAGGCTGTCAACGCTCGATACTGTGCGTCAGTGAACGGTAGATCATCCGTGCCTTCAAGCTCGATGCCCACGGAAAAATCGTTACAGGTTTCCCGCCCTTCGAAACTGGAGACGCCGGCGTGCCAGGCGCGTTCAAGGCACGAGACAAACTGAGTGACGGTGCCGTCACGTTCGATCAAAAAGTGCGCAGATACCCGCAGGTCAGCAATCCCTTCAAAGTAAGGGTGCTCCATGACATCCAGACGATTCTGGAAAAATTCCTGCACCTTGCCGGTGGCGAACTGCGCCGGCGGCAGGCTGATGTTGTGGATCACCAGCAGGGAAATTTCGCCCGAGGGGCGCGCATTGTAGTTGGGCGAGGGGCATACACACACGCCCTGACACCAACCGCTCGCGGGGTCCAACTGCATACAGGTTCCTTCTATGACGACTGCGTTGCCCCCAGTATGCCGCGATAGACCCTCGGCGCGCGATCACTTGCCGTGATTGAGGCGCCGCAGGTGGTCGATCACCGAATCCAGGGCCCGGTCGAACAACAACGTGTCGTCGAGCGCGCGCACCGTGCCATGGCGGAACTCCAGAGCCAGGTCGGTGCGACTGCGCTCCTGCACTTTCATCCCGGTACGGTCGACGAAAATGTACTTGCCGCTGGCATCGATGACCGCCGCCAGTTTGCAGCGAAGGGTGTGTTCCTCGTCTTCCTTGAACTCGACCCAGCAGCCCAGACGCAGGCGACCGACCTGAAGCAAACCCGCATCGTCCTCCGGCAAACGGATCGAGGCAGCCTCCACCGGGCCTTCGTCGGCCGTTCGCAGAAAGTCGGCTTCCCTCACCTCGATCATCACCGGTTCATTCCCTGCCTGTTCAAGTGCCTGCCGCGGACGCTCGAACAACTGAACGTGCAAGCTTTCCAGCTCGCTGAAAAACTCACCGGTGGCGAACGGATCGAACGCCGAACCGTTCAGCCCGTCACGCAATGACTTGAGCAAGCCCGGCACCAGCGCCAACAAACGCAGGCTCGCACCGGGTTCATCATGACGCTGCACACTCCAGATCAGTTGCTCCATGGTTTGCACATCAGCATGCCACTCGGCTGAGTCATCGCCGTGTTTGAGGCAAGTCAGCAGCAGCACGTTGCTCCAGGCGTCCCGGACAAATACCACGACGCGCTGTGGCAAGACTTTTCCCTGCAACGCCTGATTCAGCACCTGCTCGACGCGTTGGCGGGCCATTTCGGTTCTGACGCGCCCCTCTTCGGCGTCTCGGGTTCGCTGCTCCAGCAGATCGCTGCGCCGGCGCTCGTCGCTGGTGAACGCGAGAAAATCCGCCAGCAGTTCTGAAAAGATCGCCGGGTCATCGACAAAATCATCCAACAAGCGCTGCACCACTTGCTCGATGCGCAAATACAGGCTGTCGCGTTCATGGTCATCGCACTCGCCCCAGCCCATCGCGGCCGTGGCGATTTCGTTGAGCAGGCGCCGGGCCGGGTGACTGCTGCGGCTGAAGAAGCTCTTGTCGAGCACCGCGACCTTGAGCATCGGGATCTGCAATCGGCCGATCAACGCCTTGAGGGAATCAGGCAGGTTGCGGTCGTCGAGAATGCGTTCGAAAAGCAGGGCGATCAGATTGATCACATCTTCGTCGGCCACCTCGACAACGCGCGACTTGCCGCTTTTGACGCTGATCCTGGTCAGCAATTGTTCGAGCTGGTTTCGCAGGTCAAAATCGTCCTGGGCCGCTGGCGCCGGCACGTATTGCTGCAAGTGCGAGAGCAGCCGCAACAGGTCGCGGGTGGAAATCGGCTGGGTCTGGGCACTGACTTCGAGCGTCGGTGCGACACTGCCGCGCACATGGCGCAGCAGCTCTTGCAAAGCCGCAAAGACGGCGTGCACACCGTCGTCGATCTGCGTTCCGTTTGAGCGGGCGCTGGCCTGCGCCGTGTCAGTACGAACACTGGCGGTCGCACGATCCGTGGCCCTGCGCGCGGGGGCGGGCTTGAGGTCGGGCAGCACGCCAGTGGCGATCAGCAGTTGATTAGCGTCGGCATAGAGCTGATTGGCATCACTGAGGACATAACGTTCGAACAGTTTGAGGATGATCAACTTGACCTTGATCTCCACGCCCAGATTACGCCCGGCCTGCAAGAAGTACTCGCAGAGCATCGCCGGTCCCAAGGGGTTGTGTCGATCGGCCAGTGGCTTGCCCAGCAATGCGCTGAGTCGCGCAGTCAGTTGGTCAAGGGCGAAACCGTCGCGGTTCAGTACTTTGCTGACCATGGCGTCCACCGCCACGTTGCGCTCCAGGTCGTCATTAGGTGGCGACATCGAGGATTCGACGGCCAATGCCCGTGGCAGGGTTGCTTGAGTGATGTCGAGGGGAGTGAGGCTGACAAACGCATCGAAGAATTGCTCGAGAAAGACCCGTTCGATGCTTTTTCGCTTGAGGCGCAGGTCGCGCATGGCCTCGAAGAAAAGATGCCGCTCAACACCATTGCGAGCACGATCAGCCATTTCAAACAGGGTATCGTCGGCGTTGTCGAACAGATCCTGCAAACCACGCCTGAGCTGCTGCTCAGCCTTGTCGCGAACCTGAAGCAGAATCACAGGCAGGCGGGCGAGCGGCGAAGGAATCGCCTGATCGGCAGTGGCCCTGTGCAAAGGCACTACTTTCCCGTCGTTGTGCATCCAGCCTCCTGACACGGGGAGTGGGTTGGTAAAGCGAGAAACGTCAAAGTCATGACGTCAAACGCAAGGCGAATTATCTGCAAAAGGTGTCACTTGTACCAGCAGACTCTGCACGCCTCCTGGAAATAGACACTTACGAATGACCGTTGCGCAGGCCGATTTCTCCAGGGAATCGACCAAATGCAGACTTCAGAGCGATCTGAACCACGCGGATGCCTTGGGTTGCCCTGCGCCATGGCCCTATAATCGAGCCACTTTGTTTGTGGAGTCCGTTATGCCGAATCTACGTCTCGCCGATTTGACCGCCGAAATCGAAGCCAACGTGCGCCGTGCGTTGCTCGAAGACATCGGCAGCGGCGACATCACCGCGCAGCTGATCCCGGCCGAACGGCTGGCCAAAGCCACCATCATTACCCGGGACGACGCTGTCATCAGCGGCACAGCGTGGGTCGATGCAGTATTCCGACAGCTGGACCCGCGTGTAGCGGTGCACTGGCAGGTGCGCGACGGTGAACGGGTGAAACCTAATCAGGCGCTGTTCCACCTCGAAGGCCCGGCACGCTCGCTACTGACCGGTGAACGCTGTGCGCTGAACTTCCTGCAATTGCTCTCTGGCGTGGCCACGCGCGCGCAATACCTGGCGGATTTCGTTGCCGGGACCCAGGTGAAGCTGCTCGACACCCGCAAAACCCTCCCGGGCCTGCGCCTGGCCCAGAAGTACGCCGTGACCTGTGGCGGCTGCCACAATCACCGCATCGGCCTGTATGACGCGTTTCTGATCAAGGAAAACCATATTGCCGCCTGCGGTGGCATTGCCGAGGCCATTAAGGCCGCGCACAAGATTGCCCCAGGCAAACCTGTAGAAATCGAAGTAGAGAGCCTGGGTGAGCTGAAAGAGGCGCTGGCCGCTGGTGCAGACATCATCATGCTCGACGAACTGAGCCTGGATGACATGCGTGAAGCCGTTCGTCTGAACGCGGGCAAGGCGAAGCTGGAGGCCAGCGGTGGCATCAACGAAAGCACGCTGCTGCCCATCGCCGACACCGGGGTGGATTACATTTCGATTGGCGCGATGACCAAGGATGTGAAGGCTGTGGACCTGTCGATGCGTCTGAGCCTCTGATCAAACGCCTGCCTGTGCTCCACTGTGGGAGCGAGCTTGCTCGCGATGGTCGTTAACGATAACGCGTGTTTACTGGCTAAACGCGGCGCTCTTTAGCCCATCGCGAGCAAGCTCGCTCCTACAATGTCGGCTGGTGTTTTTTCAGACCACCAGATTGTTCATCTCGCAGTACTCTTCCCACTCGACGCCCAGCACCTCGGCCGCCTCTTTATGCAATTCCAGGCGCTTCGCCTCGAACTCTTCCGGGGTCGAGGTGTACTTGAGCGTCAGCTCCCAAGGCTGCAAGCCCTGAGCTTCCGCCTCATCCTCGAATGCCCACTGGATCTGGTCCTTCTGATCATCGGCAGGCAAGTCCTTGATCTCTTCCATCAACTCGTGCGCGTCTAGTGCGTACTTTTTGAGCGCTTCTTCGTGTCTGGCTTCTTGGGTCAATTCTTTAACGGTCATGGCGTTCTCTTTGATCTGGGGAATGGAAGATGGATCTGGATCATCAAGGATCTCTCTGACGCAAAAAAACCGTTTAAAGCCCGGTTTGTCTGGCCTTCAGAACCATTCGGGATCGTCTGAAAACAAGGTGTCGCTGGTGCCCGAGACAGGAATTGAACCTGCGACCTTCGCGTTACGAGTGCGCTGCTCTACCAACTGAGCTACACGGGCCGTGGGCTAAACCTAGCACTGACCGTAGAGTCAGGCAACTTTGTACACCGTTAAGATTTTTTGATTTTTCTCCAGACAGCAAAACGCCCCGAACCAGTCGGGGCGTCTTGTTGTTCAGCGGTCAGGCGCGGGGGTGATTAAACGCCCGAAGCCTTGGCTGCTGCTACGTCTTTGATGGACAGCTTGATACGGCCGCGGTTGTCCACGTCCAGTACCAGAACTTCCACTTCCTGGCCTTCTTTCAGGATGTCGGTCACTTTCTCGACACGAGCGTCGCTCAGCATCGAGATGTGTACCAGACCGTCCTTGCCAGGCAGGATGTTGACGAATGCGCCGAAGTCGACGATGCGCTCAACCTTACCGACGTAGATTTTGCCGATTTCTGCTTCTGCGGTGATGCCCAGAACGCGCTGGCGTGCTGCTTCAGCCGCTTCCTTGGTTTCGCCGAAGATCTTGATCGAACCGTCGTCTTCGATGTCGATCGAAGCCTTGGTCTCTTCACAGATCGCACGAATGGTCGCGCCGCCTTTACCGATGACATCACGGATTTTGTCGGTGTCGATTTTCATCGCGATCATGGTCGGAGCGTTTTCCGACAGCTCGGTACGCGACTGGCCAATGATCTGGTTCATCTGACCGAGAATGTTCAGGCGCGCTTCCAGGGCTTGGCCCAGAGCGATTTCCATGATTTCTTCGGTGATGCCTTTGATCTTGATGTCCATCTGCAGCGCGGTCACACCTTTGGCGGTACCGGCTACTTTGAAGTCCATGTCGCCCAAGTGATCTTCGTCACCCAGGATGTCGGTCAGGACGGCGAATTTCTCGCCTTCTTTAACCAGACCCATGGCGATACCGGCAACCGGTGCCTTCATTGGAACGCCGGCGTCCATCAGTGCCAGGGAAGCGCCGCAGACCGAAGCCATGGAGCTCGAACCGTTGGACTCGGTGATTTCCGACACAACACGGATGGTGTACGGGAACACGTCGGCAGCAGGCAGCATGGCCTGAACCGAACGACGAGCCAGACGGCCGTGACCGATTTCGCGACGACCAGCGCCACCCATGCGACCACACTCACCTACCGAGAACGGAGGGAAGTTGTAGTGCAGCATGAACGGGTCTTTTTTCTCGCCTTCCAGGGTGTCCAGCAGTTGTGCGTCACGGGCAGTACCCAGCGTCGCGACTACCAGAGCCTGTGTTTCGCCACGGGTGAACAGCGCCGAACCGTGGGTCTTTGGCAGAACACCGACTTCGATGTTCAAAGGACGTACGGTCTTGGTGTCGCGGCCGTCGATACGTGGCTTGCCGTTAACGATGTTTTCGCGAACGGTGCGGTATTCGATTTCGCCGAAAGCAGCTTTGACTTCGCTGGACGAAGGCTGGCCTTCCTCACCGGACAACTTGGCAACCACCTGGTCTTTCAGTTCGCCCAGACGAGCGTAACGGTCGGCCTTGATGGTGATGGTGTAAGCCTGGGAGATCGCGTCGCCGAACTCGGCACGGATAGCGCCCAGCAGAGCAGTGGCTTCAGGCTGTGGAGCCCAGGCCCAGGTCGGCTTGGCAGCTTCGGCAGCCAGTTCTTTAACAGCGTTGATCACAACCTGGAACTCGTCGTGAGCAAACAGTACCGCGCCCAGCATCTGGTCTTCGGTCAGCTCTTTGGCTTCCGATTCAACCATCAACACGGCTTCCGAAGTACCGGCAACGACCATGTCCAGGCTCGATGCTTTCAGTTGTTCGTAAGTCGGGTTCAGCAGGTAGCCGGTGCTTTCGTGGAACGCAACGCGGGCAGCGCCGATCGGGCCATCGAAAGGAATGCCGGAGATGGCCAGGGCGGCCGAGGTACCGATCATCGCAGCGATGTCCGGATCGGTCTTCTTGCTGGTGGAAACGACGGTGCAGACAACCTGCACTTCGTTCATGAAGCCTTCTGGGAACAGCGGACGGATCGGACGGTCGATCAGTCGGGAAGTCAGGGTTTCTTTCTCGGAAGGACGGCCTTCGCGCTTGAAGAAACCGCCAGGGATCTTACCGGCAGCGTAAGTCTTTTCCTGGTAGTGAACGGACAGAGGGAAGAAGCCCTTGCCTGGATCGGCTTGTTTGGCACCGACTACGGTCACCAATACGCTGACGTCGTCGTCAACGGTGACCAATACTGCGCCGGAGGCCTGACGGGCGATGCGGCCAGTCTCGAGGGTAACGGTCGACTGACCGAACTGGAATTTTTTGATTACCGGGTTCACGGTGTCCTACCTTCTTTTGTGGCTCTTGGGGAACTTGTCTTCTTGCGAAATTCTTGGGCAATGTCGGGAATCGGCCCAACGCCTGTCCAGAGTAAAACGTATATCCAGATAAAACTTGAGGCTGGGAGCCTGCCATGCGCCAGCGGGAAACCCACTGGCGTACGACAGACAACCAACCTCTAGCGCAATCGCTTATTAGCGACGCAGACCCAGGCGACCGATCAGAGCCTGATAACGACCCAGATCCTTGCCTTTCAGGTAGTCCAGCAGCTTACGACGCTGGTTTACCATGCGGATCAGACCACGACGGGAGTGGTGATCTTTACCGTTGGCCTTGAAGTGACCTTGCAGCTTGTTGATGTTGTGAGTCAGCAGTGCAACTTGCACTTCTGGCGAACCAGTGTCACCAACAGCTTGCTGGTAGTCAGCTACGATTTGAGCTTTTTCTTGAACGTCGAGAGCCATGAGGCAATCCTTTTATCAGGAAACTGTTTCAAAGAAACAGCTTCAACAGGCCAGGGACAAATCCCTGTATCTAAAAATGAGTAGTGACCGTGCCTGTTAACAGCCACCCTCTTCCGGTCATTCTGACCGAATCAGTCGACGCGGCGCGATGCGCCCGTCTTCGCTCACTTCACCGATACCGATGAAGCGACCGTTGTGATCCTGTACCCGCACCATGCCGAACTTCGGCGCGTCCGGGGCTCGTACCGGTTGGCCGTTAAGCCAGTAGAACGAGCTGTGCTCCGAGAACTGCAACAGTGGCCAATCCAGCAGGCCGCTGTCGGATGGCATCAAGAAGCGGTCGACCGCTTCGTTACCGCCTTCGGCATGTACGGCTTCCAGCTCTTCAAGCGTGACAGTTTGCGCCAGCGTGAAAGGCCCGGCCTGGGTACGTCGCAATTCAGCGACGTAAGCGCCACAACCGAGTTGCTCACCAATGTCCTCCACCAGGGTGCGGATATAGGTGCCTTTGCTGCAATCCACCGCAAGCCGCGCAGTATCACCTTCGAAGGCCAGCAATTCCAAGCGCGCAATAGTAACAGAACGCGGTTCACGCTCCACTACTTCGCCTGCACGAGCCAACTTGTACAGCGGTTGACCATCACGCTTGAGTGCCGAGTACATCGGCGGTATCTGACTGATTTGCCCACGAAAATTGGGCAGCACCGCTTCGACATCGGCGCGACCAACGGTCACCGGGCGTTCCTGCAAAACTTCACCTTCGGCATCAGCCGTGGTGGTGGTCTTGCCCAGTTGCGCCAGGGTTTCATAAGCCTTGTCGGAATCGAGCAGGTATTGCGAGAACTTGGTGGCTTCACCAAAGCACAACGGCAGCACACCGGTGGCCAGCGGATCGAGACTGCCGGTGTGTCCGGCCTTCTCGGCGTTCAGCAACCAGCGGACCTTCTGCAACGCGGCATTGGAGGTGAACCCCAGCGGTTTGTCGAGCAGGATGATACCGCTGACGTTACGACGGATACGTTTGACCTGAGCCACCGATTACTCCTTGGTGTCTTCGGCTTCAGCCGCCACCGGGTGCTGATTGTCTTCAGCCACCGCACGCTCGATCAGCGCCGACAGGTGCGCACCACGCACGACGCTTTCGTCGTAGTGGAAGTGCAACTGTGGAACGCTGCGCAACTTCATCTCACGGGCCAACTGCATGCGCAGGAAACCGGCGGCGGAGTTGAGCACCTTGATGCTTTGCGCGATGTCTTCGGCGTTGTCCTGCCCCATCACGGTGATGAAAATCTTGGCGTGACCGACGTCACGGCTGACTTCAACAGCGGTAATGGTGACCAGGCCGACGCGCGGGTCTTTGACTTCACGACGGATCAGCTGTGCCAGCTCACGCTGCATCTGATCGCCGATACGTTGGGTACGGCTGTATTCTTTTGCCATGTCTTGTTACCTGTTACTGCCTCACGGTGAAACCCGTGGGGTCTGAAAGCGGCAAACGCCCGGCCTGACAAAAGCCAGACCGGGCGTTGCGTTTAGAGTCCTGCTGATGCGCCGCGCAACTGCATGCGGCTGGCCATCACGGCTCTTGAAGTGCGCGAGTTAGAGGCTGCGAGCAACCTGAACCTTCTCGAAGACTTCGATCTTGTCACCGACTTTGACGTCGTTGTAGCTCTTCACGCCGATACCGCATTCCATGCCGGCACGTACTTCGGAAGCGTCATCCTTGAAGCGGCGCAGGGATTCCAGCTCGCCTTCGAAGATAACGATGTCTTCACGCAGTACACGGATTGGACGGTTACGGTGAACAACACCTTCGATAACCATGCAACCGGCGATCGCGCCGAACTTCGGCGAACGGAACACGTCACGCACTTCAGCGGTACCCAGGATGTTCTCGCGAACATCGCTGCCCAGCATACCGGTGAGGGCTTTCTTGACGTCTTCAATGATGTCGTAGATCACGTTGTAGTAACGCATATCCAGACCTTCCTGCTCGACGATCCTGCGAGCGCCAGCATCGGCACGCACGTTGAAGCCGAACAGTACAGCATTGGAGGCCAGTGCCAGGTTGGCGTCGGACTCGGTGATACCACCGACACCGCCACCGACAACACGCACTTGCACTTCGTCGTTACCCAGGCCATTCAAGGCACCGTTCAACGCTTCCAGCGAACCACGGACGTCAGATTTGAGGACGATGTTGAGCGTCTTCTTCTCTTCCTGACCCATGTTCTCGAAGATGTTTTCAAGCTTGCCAGCGTGAGCACGGGCCAGTTTGACTTCGCGGAACTTGCCTTGACGGAACAGAGCCACTTCACGGGCTTTCTTCTCGTCGGCAACCACGCTCATCTCGTCGCCAGCATCCGGAGTACCGTCCAGGCCGAGGATCTCGACAGGGATGGAAGGACCGGCTTCTTTAATTGGCTTGCCGTTCTCGTCGAGCATGGCGCGAACGCGGCCATAGTTCGAACCGACCAGCACCATGTCGCCTTGGCGCAGGGTACCGTCTTGAACCAGAACGGTTGCAACCGGGCCACGACCTTTGTCGAGACGCGATTCAACCACAACGCCACGGCCAGGAGCCGAAGGAGTCGCTTTCAGTTCGAGAACTTCGGCTTGCAGCAGGACAGCTTCGAGCAACTCGTCCACACCAGTACCGACTTTCGCCGAAACCGATACGAACGGGGTGTCGCCGCCCCACTCTTCCGAGGTCACGCCGTGAACCGACAGTTCGCTACGGATGCGATCGAGATCGGCGCCCGGCTTGTCGATCTTGTTCACTGCAACAACCAGCGGAACACCGGCAGCCTTGGCGTGCTGAACGGCTTCAACGGTCTGCGGCATTACGCCGTCGTCCGCTGCAACCACCAGGATCACGATGTCGGTCGCCTTGGCACCACGGGCACGCATGGCGGTAAACGCGGCGTGACCTGGGGTGTCGAGGAACGTCACCATACCGCGGTCAGTTTCAACGTGGTACGCACCGATGTGCTGGGTGATACCACCGGCTTCGCCAGCAGCTACCTTGGCACGACGGATGTAGTCGAGCAGCGAGGTCTTACCGTGGTCAACGTGGCCCATTACGGTCACGACTGGTGCACGGGAGAACGACTCACCTTCAAACTTCAGGGACTCGGCCAGGGAATCTTCCAGGGCGGTGTCGCTGACCAGGGTCACTTTGTGGCCCAATTCCTCGGCCACAAGCTGAGCAGTTTCCTGATCCAGTACCTGGTTGATGGTCGCTGGAGTACCCAGTTTGAACATGAACTTGATGATTTCAGCAGCCTTGACCGACATCTGCTGGGCGAGATCGCCAACAGTGATGGTCTCGCCGATCTTCACTTCGCGCACTACAGGGCCGGTTGGGCTCTGGAAACCGTGAGCGTTGCGTTTCTTCAGCTTGGCCTTGCCGCGACCACCGCGACGGAAGCCATCGCTTTCTTCGTCGGTAGTACGTGGCGCAACCCGTGGAGCAGGCGCTTTCTCTTTGACCGAAGCACGATGCGGAGCGTTTTTGCGCTCACCATCGCCACTGCCACGACGACTGTTATCGTCGGCACGTGGTTTGTCCGGACGGCGCTGTTCGTTCTGCTTGCGAGCATCGGCAGACGGTGCCGATGCCGGTGCAGCAGCCATAACCGGAGCGCTTTCACGCACTGGCTCGGCAACCGCAGCAGGTGCTGCGACAGCGTCGGTAGTAGCGGTTCGCGCAGCAGCAGGCTGGCGACGCGCTTCTTCTTCGGCGCGACGCTTGGCTTCTTCTTCAGCCTTCTGACGAGCAGCATTTTCTACTGCGCGACGTTCGTCCAGTTCGCGTTTGCGCTCGGCTTCGATTTCTTCCGGACTGCGCTGTACGAAAACTTTCTTTTTACGGACTTCAACGCTGATGCTTTTGCTGCCAGCAACACGCAGGGTGCTGGTGGTTTTACGCTGCAGCGTGATCTTGCGTGGTTCTTCCACTTTCGCCTTGTGGCTGCTTTTCAAGTGAGTCAGCAAAGATTGCTTCTCACTGTCAGTCACATGTTCTTCGGCGGCGGTGTGCGGCAGACCTGCCTCACGCATCTGCTGCAACAGGCGCTCTACCGGTGTTTTGACCTCATCGGCCAGTTGTTTCACCGTGACTTGCGTCATGCACTTCTCTCCTCAGGCCGCGCCTAATTACTCGAACCAGTGGGCTCGGGCGGCCATGATCAACTTGCCGGCACGATCATCGTCAATGCCGTCGATGTCGAGCAGGTCGTCAATAGACTGCTCGGCCAGGTCTTCGCGGGTAATTACGCCGCGCACCGCCAGTTCCATCGCCAAATCCTTGTCCATACCCTCAAGCGAGAGCAGGTCTTCGGCCGGATGGGCGTCTGCCAGCTTTTCCTCAGTAGCGATGGCTTTGGTCAACAAACGATCCTTGGCACGAGCACGAAGCTCGTTGACGGTTTCTTCGTCAAAGCCGTCGATGTTGAGCATTTCTTCCAACGGTACGTAGGCAATCTCTTCCAGGCTGGTGAAGCCTTCATCTACCAGCACCTGTGCCAGGTCTTCGTCGACTTCCAGCTCGTCGATGAAGTTGCGCAGGATGTCGCCGGTTTCTGCTTGCTGCTTAGCCTGGATGTCCGATTCGGTCATCACGTTCAGGGTCCAACCAGTCAACTGGCTAGCCAGACGCACGTTCTGACCACCACGACCGATGGCCTGAGCCAGATTGTCTGCGCCGACGGCGATGTCCATTGCATGGGCATCTTCGTCAACGATAATTGCCGCCACTTCAGCTGGCGACATTGCATTGATCACAAACTGAGCCGGGTTATCGTCCCACAGGACGATGTCCACACGCTCGCCGCCCAATTCGCCGGACACTGCCTGGACGCGCGAACCGCGCATACCGATGCAAGCGCCTTGCGGATCAATGCGTTTGTCCTTGGAGCGGACCGCGATCTTGGCGCGCGAACCCGGGTCACGGGAGGCGGCCATTACTTCGATCAGGCCTTCAGCGATTTCCGGCACTTCGATGCGGAACAACTCGATCAGCATTTCCGGCGCGGTACGCGACAGGATCAGCTGCGGGCCGCGGTTCTCGGTGCGGATTTCCTTGAGCAGCGCACGCAGACGCACGCCAACCCGGAAGGTTTCGCGAGAAATGATGTCTTCACGAGCCAGCAACGCCTCAGCGTTGTTGCCCAGGTCGACGATCACGTTGTCGCGGGTCACTTTCTTCACGGTGCCGGAGATGATTTCCCCCAGGCGCTCGCGATAGGCGTCAACGACTTGAGCACGCTCGGCTTCGCGAACTTTCTGCACGATGACTTGCTTGGCAGTCTGTGCAGCGATGCGGCCAAACTCGATGGATTCGATCTTTTCTTCGACTACATCACCGACCTGGGCGCCTGGATGCGTTTGGGCAACCTTGCTCGGCCAGGTTTCGATGGCCGGATCGTCCAGGTCTGCTTCTTCGACGACCGTCCAGCGACGGAATGTCTCGTAAGCACCGGTGTGGCGATTGATTTCCACACGCAGATCGACTTCGTCCTCGAAACGTTTTTTGGTAGCAGTGGCCAGGGCCAGCTCCAGCGCTTCAAAAATTACGTTTGCCGGTACGCCCTTTTCATTGGATACCGACTCAACAACCAGCAGTACTTCTTTGCTCATCGTACGCCTCGCCTTTCGCAAGCCATTGGATCCGCGGGATCCGCGTCTCAGTCAAAACTGGGAATAATGTTGGCCTTGTCGATCATATCGATCGGCAACAGGAACTCATGGTCTTCAACCTGCACCACGACGTCCTGCTCTTCTACACCGCGCAGAAGGCCCTGAAAGTTGCGTCGTCCTTCAAAAGGCGAGCGCAGCTTGATCTTCACTTGTTCACCGGCAAATTTTGCAAACTGCTCAATAGTGAACAGCGGGCGTTCCATGCCAGGCGAGGAAACTTCAAGGGTGTATTCAACGGCGATTGGATCTTCAACATCCAGGACACCACTGATCTGACGACTGACGATGGCACAATCGTCCACCAGCACGCCGCCCTCTTTATCAATATAAACGCGCAACATTGAGTGGCGACCTTGAGCCGAAAACTCAATACCCCAGCATTCATAGCCTAGGGCCACGACCACCGGGGCCAGCAAGGCCTGCAACTCTTCTAGCTTGCTCGACACCTGAACCCCCTCGTGCATGTATGTGCATGCTGTGCAAAATAAAAAAATGGGCGAAACGCCCATCCTTGAAACGCCGTTGAATAGCGGCGTTGAAAGTGTCCAGCTAACAAAAAGCCCCTTAAAAGGGGCTCCTTAAACTGGTTGCGGGGGCCGGATTTGAACCGACGACCTTCGGGTTATGAGCCCGACGAGCTACCAGACTGCTCCACCCCGCGACAAAGCTGGGGCGGAAGTATACGACCGATCCCTGACAGGGTCAATGTAACCTTCCACCTACAAGAAAGCCCGCAACAGCGGGCTCTCCTGATAATTGGTACCGAGAAGGGGACTCGAACCCCTACACCCTATGGGCACAACCACCTCAAGGTTGCGTGTCTACCAATTCCACCACCTCGGCAATACTACGTTTGAAACCCTTCTTACTTTTGCTCTTGAGCTGGAGGTACGTCAGTCGCTGGAGTAGCCGACTTTTGCTCTTGAAGCACCGGTACATCATCAGAAGCCGGCTTTTGCTTTGGAACTTCCAACACTGCCGGGTTTGGCAAACCTACTTGAGTCAGCTGGTGAGCCTTCTCTTTAGCAAAGTAACCTAACCCTAAGCTGGTTATGAAGAAACCGGCGGCAAGTATAGCAGTAAACTTACTAAGAAAGGTAGAGGAACCTTGGCTTCCGAACACAGTATTTGAAGCACCTGCTCCGAAAGACGCGCCAGCATCCGCACCTTTACCCTGCTGCAGCAAAACCAGAGCAACTACGCCCAATGCACCCAGCAGATGAAAAACGACTACGACTGTTTCCAGCATTTTTTCAGTTTCCCGCGGCGCGACAAATCGCACCGAACTCATCTGCATTCAGGGACGCTCCACCAATGAGCCCCCCATCGATATCCGGCATGCCGAACAGTTCGACCGCATTGGCCGCCTTCACGCTGCCGCCGTATAGAAGCCGCACACCTTGCGCGACTTCAGAATTCTCTGCCGCCAACTGAGCGCGGATGGCTGCGTGCACATCCTGCGCCTGTTGCGGCGAAGCAGTCAGCCCGGTGCCAATGGCCCAGACCGGCTCGTAAGCGATTACTGCCTTTGCAAACGCACCAACACCCAGCTCTTCTATGATACTGCCCAGCTGACGCAAGACAACCTCAAGAGTTTTTCCGGCTTCGCGCTGCTCAAGGGTTTCCCCTATGCACAACACCGGAATCAAGCCACATGCCTGTGCCGCTGCGAACTTGCGATTCAGCATACCGTCTCGCTCGCCCATAATCTGGCGGCGCTCGGAGTGCCCGACAAGCACAAGGGAACAACCTGCATCCACCAACTGACTCGGCGCGACCTCACCGGTCAAGGCGCCCTGCATGGATTCCACCGCAGAATTCTGCGCGCCGACCAAAATCGACTTTCCTTTCAAACCATCAATCACTTGATTGATATGCAAGCAAGGCGGGAACACCGCAACATCAACACCGCTCGGCAAGGCCAAATGACTAAGGCCGTTGATCAGCTCAGCGACGCTGGCGCGGGTACCGTGCATCTTCCAGTTACCAGCTACCATAGGGCGACGCATGCTGTACCTCGTCGGTCAAAGTGGGCGCAGATGTTACCCAACACAATGATGGCTGGCAAGCCGAAATCAGACAGAAACTTCAGTAACCAGATTTGCCAGCTCTTCGGCGTAGCCGCGAACCTGTGCTTCATCTTCGCCTTCAACCATTACACGCACCAATGGCTCCGTCCCGGACTTGCGCAACAACACGCGCCCACGGCCGGCCATCGCCTTGGTAACGCGCTCACTGGCCTCTTTAACCAACGGATGATCGAGCGGGCTCTCACCCCCTCCGAAACGCACGTTAATCAACACCTGAGGGCATTTGCGCAGCGCCTGACGGGCTTGCGCCAGCCCTTCGGAGCGAGTCTTGAGCGCCATCAGCACTTGCAGCGCAGCGATGATCGCGTCGCCGGTAGTGGTGTGATGGAAACAGACGATATGTCCCGAGTTTTCGCCACCGACCATCCAGTCGCGCTCGAGCAGATCAGCAATCACATAACGGTCGCCCACATTGGCACGGACAAATGGAATCGATAGATCCGCCAGGGCCAGTTCAAGCCCCAGGTTACTCATGAGCGTACCCACTACGCCGCCCTGCAACCTACCGTGGTCTTGCAGATCGCGAGCAATGATGTACAGCAGTTCGTCACCGTCGACGACAGCGCCAGTGTGATCGACCATCAGAACCCGGTCACCATCGCCATCAAACGCGATACCCAGGTCGGCATGCTCAGCCAACACGGCAGCCTGCAACTGAGCCATGTGGGTCGAACCGCAGTTTTCGTTGATGTTCAGACCGTTTGGTTGCGCGGACAGCACGACAACATCGGCGCCCAGCTCACGGAACACGCTAGGTGCGACCTTGTAGACCGCGCCATGAGCGCAGTCGACCACGATTTTCAGGCCAGCGAAGTTGGTGCCTGTCGGCACACTGCTCTTGCAGAATTCAATGTAACGACCCGAGGCATCGTTGATTCGCGACACCTTGCCGATCTTGCTCGACTCAACCACGGTCATCGGGGTGTCGAGCAACTCCTCGATCATCAACTCGACTTCGTCTGGAAGTTTGGTGCCCTTCCCGGAGAAAAACTTGATGCCGTTGTCGTCGTGTGGATTGTGCGAGGCGCTGATTACGATTCCGGCTTCCGCATGAAATGTACGCGTCAGATAGGCAATGGCCGGCGTCGGCATCGGCCCCAGAAGCATTACGTCAGCGCCCGCCGACGTCAACCCCGCCTCGAGCGCGGACTCGAACATGTAACCGGAAATCCGGGTGTCCTTGCCCACCAGCACTTTGCACGCACCCATTTTGCGGAACGCCATGCCAGCGGCCCAGCCGAGCTTGAGCATGAAGTCAGGAGTAATCGGATATTCACCAACCCGACCACGAATGCCGTCAGTACCAAAGTATTTCTTAGTCATAAGCGCTCCATCATTCTTATTCCGATGATTGTACTGCGGCGATCATCCTCACCACATCGACTGTTTCGGCTACATCGTGGACGCGCAATATACGCGCCCCCTTGAACGACGCCAGCGCCGCGAGCGCAAGACCGCCATACAGACGCTCCCCGACCGCTCGATTCAAGGCCTGGCCGATCATGCTCTTTCGCGAAACCCCGACCAACAGAGGCCGCCCCAAGGCATGCAAGGCTTCCATATGCTTGAACAGGCTTAGATTGTGCTGCAAGGTTTTAGCGAAGCCAAAGCCAGGATCAAGGATGATCCGCTCAGCAGGAATCCCCACCGAGGCACACTGAGCCATGCGATCGGCGAGAAACACGCCCACTTCTTTCGTAACGTCCTGATACTGCGGATTGTCCTGCATGTCGCCCGGCTCACCGAGCATATGCATCAGACAGACCGGCAGACCTGTGGCCGCAGCCGCATCCAGAGCGCCATCGCGCTGCAGTGAACGAACATCATTGATCAACCCCGCCCCTAGTCGTGCGGTTTCGCGCATGACGGACGGCGTGGAGGTATCGACCGAAATGATCACATCCAGTTCGCGATGAATGCGCTCAACGATGGGGGCTACGCGCTCCAGCTCTTCGAGTGGTGAAACCGCCCTGGCACCCGGCCGGGTCGACTCACCACCGACATCAATCAGCGTCGCGCCAGCCACCACCATGGCTTCGGCGTGGCGCAGGGCCGCATCGAGCTGGCTGTATTGGCCGCCATCAGAGAAGGAGTCAGGAGTGACATTGAGAATGCCCATGACATGCGTCTGGGCCAAATCAAGAACCCGATTGCCGCAAGGCAACCGGGTCGAGGACTGAACAAAAGTCATTTCAAACCTTAAACGTCAGCAGCCGGACCGCCGATCGGTGTTTCCGGACGCTCATCCTGCACCACCGGAGGTGTTCCGGAAGTACCGGTGCCGCCCGACCAGTCACGAGGTTCGCGAGGCGTACGACCTGCCATGATGTCGTCGATCTGATCGGCATCGATCGTTTCGTACTTCATCAAGGCATCAGCCATGGCATCGAGCTTGTCACGGTTATCCGTAAGGATCTGTTTGGCCGTGCCGTAGCACTGGTCAATGATGCTGCGAACTTCGGAGTCGATCAACTTGGCGGTCTCACCGGAGAAGCTTGCACTCTGACCACCACCGCCGCGACCAAGGAATACTTCACCCTCTTCTTCGGCATACATCAACGGACCGAGTTTTTCCGACAACCCCCACTTGGTCACCATGTTCCGTGCAATCTGGCTGGCTCGCATGATGTCGTTGGACGCACCAGTGGTCACGCCATCGAAGCCCAGAGTCATTTCTTCAGCAATACGACCGCCGTACAACGAGCAGATCTGGCTGATCAGTGCACGCTTGGACAGGCTGTAGCGATCTTCTTCCGGAAGGAACATGGTCACACCCAGCGCACGACCGCGCGGGATGATCGACACCTTGTAGACCGGGTCATGCTCTGGCACGACACGACCGACAATGGCGTGGCCCGCTTCGTGATAAGCGGTGTTCTGCTTCTCTTTCTCGGACATGACCATGGATTTGCGCTCGGCGCCCATCATGATCTTGTCTTTGGCCAGTTCGAACTCTTTCATTTCGACGATTCGCTTGCCGGTACGAGCAGCAAACAACGATGCTTCGTTCACCAGGTTTGCCAGGTCGGCACCTGAGAAACCAGGCGTACCGCGAGCGATCACAGCCGGAGCAACGTCGTCACCCATCGGCACTTTACGCATGTGAACTTTGAGAATCTGCTCCCGACCACGAATGTCCGGCAGACCAACCACGACCTGACGGTCGAAACGGCCTGGACGCAGCAACGCAGGGTCCAGTACGTCCGGACGGTTGGTTGCGGCAATGACGATGATGCCGTCATTCATTTCGAAGCCATCCATCTCCACCAGCAACTGGTTGAGAGTCTGTTCGCGCTCGTCGTGACCGCCACCCATGCCGGCGCCACGATGGCGACCAACGGCATCGATTTCATCGATGAAGATGATGCATGGAGCATGCTTCTTGGCCTGCTCAAACATGTCACGTACACGGCTGGCACCGACACCCACGAACATTTCGACGAAATCGGAACCGGAAATAGTGAAGAACGGCACTTTGGCTTCGCCGGCAATCGCCTTGGCCAACAAGGTTTTACCAGTACCAGGAGGACCCACCATCAGTACGCCGCGAGGAATACGACCGCCCAGGCGCTGAAACTTGCCCGGATCACGCAGGAACTCGACCAGTTCGCCGACTTCTTCTTTAGCTTCGTCGCAACCGGCAACGTCGGCCAAGGTGGTTTTCACCTGATCTTCGGAAAGAAGGCGTGCCTTGCTCTTGCCGAAGCTCATTGGCCCGCCCTTGCCCCCGCCACCGCCCTGCATCTGCCGCATGAAAAACATGAAAACGGCGATGATCACCAGGATCGGGAAGCTTGCGACCAGGAGTTGAGTCCAGATGCTTTGCTGTTCAGGCTGCTTGCCTTCGACTACGACGTGGTTATCCACGAGATCGCCGATAAGACCGTTATCCGTAATTGCAGGACGAATGGTCTTGAAGCTGTCGCCATCGTTGCGCTTGCCGGTAATCACGTAGCCGTCAACCGCCACGCGCTCGACCTTGCCATCCTTAACCTGCTGGATGAAGTCGGAATAGTTGAGGGTCTGCGGCTCGTTAGGGCTGGAGAAGTTGTTCATCACCGTCACCAGGACAGCCGCGATGATCAACCACAGGATCAGATTCTTTGCCATATCGTTCAATTAACTACCCTCTGAAGCAAGCTCCGCTAATGGCGCGCGCTTCGCATGATATTCACCGGCCTAACTTACTACATTACCTACGGCTCTGGCAGGCGCCGTCTGTAACCCTTTGTGAAACACTTTCTACACAATATTCGCTAAAGCTCACGGGGCGAAATACGAAAAACCTATCACCCCGGTCGAAAAACCTCTTATTCCTCACTGCGCCCGCGGAAACCACGGCCCAGCAAGTACTGCTCACGGGAGCGGTCACGCGACGATTTCGGCTTGCGCGTCGTAACCTTCTCGAACTGCTTGCGAACGCTCTTGTGGTATTCGTCGAAACCTTCACCCTGGAAGATCTTGATCAAAAAGTCACCACCTGGCTTCAACACTCGAGTCGCCAGATCCAGTGCCAACTCGCACAGGAACATCGATTTCGGCATATCAACAGAGGCCAGTCCACTCATATTGGGGGCCATATCGGAAATCACAAGGTCCACTTCCTTATTTCCGACCGCTTCAAGGATTTGTGCCAGTACGGCGTCCTCAGTGAAGTCGCCCTGAATGAAGGTCACATCAGGGATGCTGTCCATTTCCAGGATGTCGGAAGCAATCAGCGTCCCTTGCCCGCCAATCAGACGACTGGTCACCTGGGACCAGCCACCCGGGGCTGCACCAAGGTCGATAACGCTCATGCCAGGACGGATCAGACGGTCTCTTTCCTGAATTTCCAGCAATTTGTAACTGGCACGGGAGCGATACCCGTCTTTTTGCGCCATTTTGACGAATGGGTCGTTGAAATGCTCTTGCAGCCATTTAAGGCTTGTCTTGGAACGGGCCACGGGCCACCTCGAAAATAAAACGGGTCGTGATTAACTGGGCGGTCCCGGACTCGCTCGGGTAAACTGGCCGCCGCTTTTTACAAGATCAGACGCAGGGGTCAGATTATGCCGCTCACTCAAGAGCAGAAGAAACAGTACAAATCCATTGGCCACCATCTGAAACCAGTTTTGATTGTGGCTGACAACGGTTTGACTGAAGGTGTGTTAGCCGAACTTGAACGCGCGTTGGCGGATCACGAGCTGATTAAAATCAAACTCAACATCCTCGATCGCGAATCGCGCCTGGCGTCCATTGCAGAGCTCTGCAAGGTCGGCAAAGCGGATCTGGTTCAGGTCATCGGCAAGATGGCACTGATTTACCGCAAGAACTTCAGCGTCAACAAGCAGCTGTCGAACGTCCATCGCTTCAAGTGATGGCAAGGGTCAAGGGTGTGCTTCGCGCACCCTGCCACTCCATCCCGGCACCGGTTGCAACACCAGCACCAGCCCGGAAAAGCCCAGAACAAGATAGCTGAACACCTGCCAACGCACTGCATCCGGCCAAAAGACGCGCGCGACGAAAAACATCGCACTCGCAGACAGCGCCATCAACAGCAGTTGCCCACGAATATCGCACCATAGACTGACAAGGCCCTCGGCCTGAATCAGCACCAAAGCCTGAAAAATCACACACGCTGTGGCGAATCCCACCATCAGCGAATTCAGCATGCCTGCAATTTCGTCGATCAGCAGCGGTGCCAGGCCAATTTGCCCCAGCACCGGCAGCAGACCGATGTGCAACAGCCACAGGCCGCCAACCCACAACATCTGAGTCAGCTGCCAAAGCATGGCGCCCGCACGGAGCGGGCGCGTTCTTTCAGAGGTGGCGAACTTCGACAATCTCGTACTCGATCACACCACTGGGTGTTTTCACGGCGACCACGTCACCCTCTTCCTTGGCAATCAAGGCACGGGCCAGTGGCGATCCAACGGAAATCTTGCCGAGTTTGAAGTCAGCTTCATCCTCACCCACGATGTGGTAAGTGACGCGCTCATCCGACTCGACGTTAGCGATTTCAACAGTGGTGCCAAAAATCACTTTACCGGTGTGAGCAATGGTCGTGACATCAATGATGACCTGATTCTGAATCCGGCCTTCGATGTCACGGATCCGCGCCTCGACCATACCCTGCTGCTCGCGAGCAGCATGGTATTCAGCGTTCTCCTTCAAATCACCCAACTCGCGGGCCGTACCGATATCCTGGCTGAGCTTCGGACGAACGACCTTGGTCAGGTGAGCGTGTTCTTCTTCCAGGGCTTTGGCGCCCTGGACGGTCATTGGGTACTTGATCATGCCTTCAATCCTGCGTGTAGATCCTGCAAGCGGCGCACGGTCTTTTCGGGACCGAACTTCAGCGCTTCACAGATAGCTTCGCCAGCAGCAATGGTGGTGGTGCAGTAAATCTTGTGCTGCAAGGCATTACGACGAATGGAATACGAGTCAGCGATCGACTGACGACCTTCGGTGGTGTTGATGATCAGCGTGACTTCGTCATTCTTGATCATGTCGACCACGTGCGGACGACCTTCGGTCACCTTGTTCACACGACGCACTTTCAAGCCTGCGGCTTCGATCATCTTGGCAGTACCGGCAGTAGCAACCACTTCGAAGCCCAAGTTGATCAGATCACGGGCCACGCCTGCAACCAGTGGCTTGTCGTCGTCACGCACGCTGATGAACGCGGTACCGCCGGTCGGCAGCAATTCGCTGGCGCCCATCTGAGCCTTGGCGAATGCTTCACCGAAGGTGTCGCCCACGCCCATCACTTCACCCGTGGACTTCATCTCCGGGCCCAGGATCGGGTCCACGCCAGGGAACTTGGCGAACGGAAATACCGCCTCTTTCACACTGTAGAAGTTCGGAATGATTTCTTTGGTGAAGCCGATTTCCTTCAGGGTTTTACCGGCCATGACGCGAGCCGCGATCATTGCCAGGGAAACTCCGATGCACTTGGACACGAACGGTACGGTACGGGACGCGCGCGGGTTGACTTCGATGACGTAGATGTCTTCGCCCTGCAGCGCCAACTGAACGTTCATCAGGCCGACAACACCCAGCTCCAGGGCCATTTTCTTGACCTGTTCGCGCATTTCGTCCTGGATGTGGCCAGGCAGCGAGTACGGCGGCAGGGAGCACGCGGAGTCACCGGAGTGAACGCCGGCCTGCTCGATGTGCTGCATGATTGCGCCGATCACCACGTCAGTGCCGTCGCAAACTGCATCCACGTCCATTTCGATGGCGCAGTTGAGGAAGTGGTCAAGCAGCACCGGGCTGTCGTTGGACACTTTCACCGCGTCACGCAAGTAGCGCTTGAGCTCTTCTTCTTCGTAAACGATTTCCATCGCACGGCCGCCCAGGACGTAGGACGGACGAACCACCAGCGGGTAGCCAATCTTGGCCGCTGCGCGAATCGCTTCGTCTTCGCTGCGCACAGTGGCGTTTGGCGGCTGACGCAGGTTCAGACGCTCAACCATTTGCTGGAAGCGTTCACGGTCTTCTGCACGGTCGATGGCGTCAGGGCTGGTGCCGATGATCGGCACGCCGGCTTCTTCCAGGGCACGCGCCAGTTTCAGCGGGGTTTGGCCGCCGTACTGGACGATCACGCCTTTCGGCTTCTCGACGCGGACGATTTCCAGCACGTCTTCCAGGGTTACCGGCTCGAAGTACAGGCGATCGGAGGTGTCGTAGTCGGTGGATACGGTTTCCGGGTTGCAGTTGACCATGATGGTCTCGTACCCGTCTTCGCGCAGTGCCAGCGCTGCGTGTACGCAGCAGTAGTCGAACTCGATGCCTTGGCCGATACGGTTAGGACCGCCGCCCAGGATCATGATCTTGTCGCGACCCGACGGCGCGGCTTCGCACTCTTCTTCGTATGTCGAATAGAGGTAGGCGGTGTCGGTGGCGAACTCGGCCGCGCAGGTGTCAACACGCTTGTAGACCGGGAACACTTCGAGCTTGTGACGGTGGCGACGCAGGCTCTTCTCGGTCACACCGAGCAATTTGGCCAGACGCATGTCGGAGAAGCCTTTGCGCTTGAGCTTGAACATCATGTCGCGGTCGATGCTGGCCAGACCCAGGGTCTTGACCTTCTCTTCGTCCTTGATCAGATCTTCGATCTGCACCAGGAACCACGGATCGATCATGTTCATGCCGAAGATATCTTCGACCGACAGACCGGCGCGGAAGGCGTCAGCCACGTACCAGATGCGCTCGGCACCCGGCACGGTCAGTTCGCGCTTGAGCACGCTCATGCTTTCCGGGTTGCTCAGGTCGAGTTTTTCGTCCAGACCGCAAACGCCCACTTCCAGACCGCGCAGTGCTTTCTGCAGGGATTCCTGGAAAGTGCGGCCGATGGCCATGACTTCACCGACCGACTTCATTTGAGTGGTCAGGCGAGCGTCGGCTTTCGGGAATTTCTCGAAGGCGAAACGTGGCAGCTTGGTGACGACGTAGTCGATGGACGGCTCGAAGGACGCAGGAGTAGCGCCGCCGGTGATTTCGTTCTGCAGCTCGTCCAGGGTGTAGCCGATCGCCAGCTTGGCAGCGATACGCGCGATCGGGAAACCAGTGGCTTTCGAGGCCAGTGCCGAAGAGCGGGATACCCGCGGGTTCATCTCGATCACGACCATACGGCCGGTGTCCGGGCAGATGCCGAACTGAACGTTGGAGCCGCCGGTTTCAACGCCGATCTCACGCAGTACCGCCAGGGAGGCGTTACGCATGATCTGGTATTCCTTGTCCGTCAGGGTTTGTGCCGGAGCCACGGTGATCGAGTCACCGGTGTGCACGCCCATCGGGTCGAAGTTTTCGATCGAGCAAACGATGATGCAGTTGTCCTTCTTATCGCGGACAACCTCCATCTCGTATTCTTTCCAGCCGATCAGGGATTCGTCGATCAGCAGCTCTTTGGTCGGCGACAAGTCGAGACCGCGGGCGCAGATTTCTTCGAACTCTTCACGGTTGTAAGCGATACCGCCACCGGTGCCGCCCATGGTGAAGGACGGACGGATGATGCACGGGAAGCCGAGCTTTTCGAGGACCGCGTTGGCCTCTTCCATGCTGTGGGCGATACCCGAGCGCGGGCAGTCCAGGCCGATGGATTTCATCGCCTTGTCGAAGCGCGAACGGTCTTCAGCCTTGTCGATGGTGTCAGCGTTGGCGCCGATCATCTCTACGCCGAACTTCTCCAGAACGCCTTCGCGCTCCAGGTCCAGTGCGCAGTTCAGGGCGGTCTGGCCACCCATGGTTGGCAGCAGCGCGTCCGGACGCTCTTTCTCGATGATCTTGGCAACGGTCTGCCACTTGATCGGTTCGATGTAGGTCGCGTCGGCCATGTCCGGATCGGTCATGATGGTGGCCGGGTTGGAGTTCACCAGGATGACGCGGTAGCCCTCTTCGCGCAGGGCTTTACAAGCCTGGGCGCCGGAGTAGTCGAATTCGCAGGCCTGGCCGATTACGATCGGGCCAGCGCCGAGAATCAGGATGCTTTTAATGTCTGTACGTTTTGGCATGGGTTTGTCACTCAAATCCGCAGGTCAGTCGGCAAGCCGTCTTGTTCAATCTTTGAAGCCTTGAGGGGGTCGCCGGTGCGGGACCGCCCTCAAGCTTTGCTGCATCAAGGCGAGCGATTAGCGTCGCTTGGCCATTTCGTTGATGAAGCGATCGAACAGTGGTGCTACGTCGTTCGGGCCAGGGCTGGCTTCAGGGTGACCCTGGAAGCTGAAGGCGCTCTTGTCGGTACGCTCGATGCCTTGCAGGGTGCCGTCGAACAGCGATTTGTGGATCGCCCGAACGTTGGCTGGCAGGGTCGTTTCGTCTACCGCAAAACCGTGGTTCTGGCTGGTGATCATCACAACGCCGGTGTCCAGATCCTGAACCGGGTGGTTGGCGCCGTGGTGGCCGTGACCCATTTTCAGGGTCTTGGCACCAGAGGCCAGGGCCAGCAGCTGGTGACCGAGGCAGATGCCGAATACCGGAATTTCGGTCTCCAGCACGTCCTTGATCGCCTGGATCGCGTAGTCGCAAGGCTCCGGATCACCAGGGCCGTTGGACAGGAATACGCCGTCCGGCTTCAGAGCCAGCGCTTCAGCGGCTGACGTTTGAGCCGGCACCACGGTCACGCGGCAACCGCGCTCAACCAGCATGCGCAGGATGTTCAACTTGACGCCGTAGTCGTAGGCAACCACGTGGTACGGCAGTTCAGACGCGTCGATGGTTGCGTGGCTGTCAGTTTTCAGATCCCAGACAGTCGAGCGCCACTCGTACTTTTCTTTGGTGCTGACGACTTTCGCCAGGTCCATGCCTTTCAGGCCTGGGAAACCCTGAGCGGCGGCGATGGCGGCTTCTTCGGAAATGTTGTCGCCAGCCATGATGCAGCCGTTCTGCGCGCCTTTTTCACGCAGAATGCGTGTCAGGCGGCGAGTGTCGATACCGGCGATTGCCACAACGTTGTTGGCTTTCAGGTAGTCGGACAGAGACATCGTGTTACGCCAGTTGCTCGCAACCAGCGGCAGGTCACGGATGACCAGGCCAGCGGACCAGACGCGGTCGGACTCGGCGTCTTGCGGCGTGGTGCCGGTGTTGCCGATGTGCGGGTAAGTCAGGGTAACGATCTGTTGGGCGTAGGAAGGATCGGTAAGGATTTCCTGATAGCCGGTCATGGCGGTGTTGAACACCACCTCACCAACGGTTTGACCGTCGGCTCCAATGGCTTCGCCGCGAAAAATGCTGCCATCAGCAAGGGCGAGTATGGCTGGCTTAGTCAAGAAGACCTCCCGTAAATAAAGCCTGAAAGGGCGATCGCAGGTTGTAAAAAAGCGGAGTGACGTATGGACACGTCACCCCGCTTCTTCACCGAATAATTCTGCGCGCTTTTAGTGGACACACTAAAGCTGTAGCTTACAGAAAAAGGCATTTTTGGTCTACCGCCAATGAGCCTTAAAGGCTGGAGAATGCGACAGGACGTCGCTTGGCGGAGTAAAACCGGGCTCAAACGCTACGTCTGAACCCGATTTCGGGCACATATTAACGCAGGTCGAGCACATCTTGCATGTCATAAAGGCCTGGTTCACGACCATCCAGCCACAAAGCAGCACGTACCGCCCCCTTGGCGAAGGTCATGCGACTGGAAGCCTTGTGCGTGATTTCCAGGCGCTCACCCTCACAGGCGAACAGCACGGTGTGATCGCCGACCACATCACCACCGCGAACAGTGGCAAAGCCAATCGTTTCACGCTCACGCACACCGGTGTGCCCTTCCCGGCCATACACCGCGACCTTCTGCAGATCACGGTCCAGCGCGCTGGCGATTACCTCACCCATACGCAGCGCCGTACCTGAAGGCGCATCGATCTTGTGCCGATGGTGAGCCTCGATGATTTCGATATCCGCCTCATCGCCGAGCACACGAGCTGCCATATCCAGCAGCTTCAACGACAGGTTCACACCCACACTGAAATTGGCCGCGAAAACGATAGGAATGTCCTTGCCCGCCTCCGCCAGCAAGTGCTTCTGCGCAGCATCCAATCCGGTCGTGCCAATCACCATGGCCTTGCCCGCCTTACGGCAGAACGCCAGGTTTTTCAACATGACTTCCGGGAGGGTAAAGTCGATCAACACATCGAACTCATCCGCCACTGCGTCCAGATTACCGGACAACGGCACACCGATACGTCCCAGCGATGCCAGCTCCCCAGCATCCACACCTATCAGCGTGCTGCCGGGTCGCACGATGGCGGCCGTCAAACCGGTCAGCGGCGCGCGTTGCTGCACCGCTTCGACCAGAATCTTGCCCATGCGCCCGGCGGCACCCATCACTGCAATACGTCGCATGCCTGTCTCCTTACAAATCGCCGAAGAAACGCTTCACGCCTTCGAACCAACCGGTGGTTTTCGGCGAATGACTGTTGTCGTCCGCCAGCAGGCTGCGGAACTCTTCCAGCAACTCGCGCTGACGACGACCCAGATTGACCGGCGTTTCGACCGCCACACGGCACATCAGATCACCAGCACCACCGCCACGCACTGGCGCAACGCCTTTGCCGCGAACACGGAACTGCTTGCCGGTCTGGGTCCCTTCCGGGATTTTCAGCTTGACGCGACCATCAAGGGTCGGGATTTCCAGCTCGCCACCCAATGCAGCATCTACAAAACTGATCGGCACTTCGCAGAACAGGTGCTTGCCGTCGCGCTGGAAGATCGCGTGCTCGCGCACATTGATCACCACGTACAAGTCGCCAGTAGGGCCGCCCTGCGCACCCGCCTCGCCTTCACCGGACAGGCGAATGCGATCACCGGTATCGACACCGGCCGGCACTTTTACCGACAGGGTTTTGTATTCTTCGACACGCCCTTCGCCATTGCAGGAGTTGCACGGATCGGAAATGATTTTGCCTTGACCATGGCAACGCGGGCAGGTTTGCTGCACCGAGAAAAAGCCTTGCTGCATGCGGACCTGACCGATACCGCCGCAAGTCGGGCAGGTGATCGGCGACGAGCCTTTCTTGGCACCCGAGCCGTCGCATGGCTTGCAGTTGACCAGTGTCGGAACACGGATATTCACGGTCGTGCCGCGCACCGCTTCTTCCAGATTCAGCTCCAGGGTGTAACGCAGGTCGCTGCCGCGCTGCGCGCCGCCACGGGAACCGCCGCGACCGCCACCAAAGAAGTCACTGAAAACATCACCAAAGATGTCGGAGAAGTTCTGACCACCAAACCCGGCACCGCCACCACCCATGCTTGGGTCGACACCGGCATGACCATACTGGTCGTAGGCTGCGCGCTTGCTGGAATCGGACAGCACTTCGTAGGCTTCATTAGCCTCTTTGAACATATCTTCCGACGATTTGTCATCGGGATTACGGTCCGGGTGGTGCTTCATCGCCAGGCGACGGTAGGCCTTTTTCAGGTCCGCTTCGCTTGAGCCACGCTCAACACCCAATACTTCGTAATAGTCACGCTTTGCCATAAGTCTTTGCACTCTTAAGGACGTTTGACAAACCTCTCCTGAGCCTCGCCAAACTCGTTGAGCCCCAATACAGGCCCGGACCCAACTCACGTCAATTCAACGATCCTGGTCTTTGATTCAATGCGGTACTTTCGGCTCGAAAAGCAGGAGCATTCCCGGCCATACCTTCAGCACTGGGGCGGAGTGAATGGCTTGTTCGTTAGGCAACTCCGGCGCCCGAACCCCATACCCTGCGTTGCTGCTCCTCCCCATAGCGAGCTATGAGTCGTCGCAGCGCCTTGGTTATGGCGTCCAGGCATCCGAACTTGCTCTAACGAACAAGCCACTCACTGCGCCTTGGTCGCATGCTGTAAAAATTCACTAACTCCAGACACGCCAACGCGGGAGCAAGCTCCCGCGCGGCGACATCCTACCAGTCACCGCCTGAAGGCAGTCAACCGGGCGACCAATAACTTACTTGTGGTCTTTGACTTCTTCGAACTCAGCATCGACAACGTCGTCCGCTTTTTCAGCTTTTTCGTCGTGCGGTGCTGCGCCTTCAGCTGGCTGAGCCTGTTCGGCATACATCTTCTGCGCTACTGGAGCGGAGACTTTCGACAGCTCTTCAACCTTGGCTTCGATTGCAGCCTTGTCGTCGCCTTTAACAGCGGCTTCCAAAGCAACCACAGCCGCTTCGATTGCAGTCTTTTCTTCGGCAGTCACTTTATCGCCAGCGTCAGCGACCATTTTGCGAGTCGAGTGAACCAGCGCATCGCCCTGGTTGCGAGCGGTTGCCAGCTCTTCGAACTTGCGGTCTTCGTCGGCGTTGGTTTCAGCATCGCGAATCATCTGCTGAATCTCTTCCTCGGACAGACCGGAGTTGGCCTTGATCACGATCGACTGAGTCTTGCCGGTGGCCTTGTCTTTGGCGCCTACGTGTAGGATGCCGTTGGCGTCGATGTCGAAGGTCACTTCAATTTGCGGCACGCCACGTGGTGCTGGTGGAATCTCGGCCAGGTCGAACTTGCCCAGGGACTTGTTCTGGGCAGCTTGCTTACGCTCGCCTTGCAGCACGTGAATGGTCACAGCGCCCTGGTTGTCGTCGGCTGTCGAGAACACTTGCGATTTCTTGGTAGGAATCGTGGTGTTTTTCTCGATCAGCGCGGTCATCACGCCACCCATGGTTTCGATACCCAGGGTCAGCGGGCTGACGTCGAGCAGCAGAACGTCTTTCACGTCGCCGGCCAATACTGCGCCCTGGATAGCAGCACCCATGGCAACGGCTTCGTCAGGGTTCACATCTTTACGCGCTTCTTTACCGAAGAATTCGGTCACCAGCTTCTGAACCAGTGGCATACGGGTCTGACCGCCGACCAGGATCACGTCGTTGATGGCGCCAATGTCGATGCCGGAGTCTTTCAGAGCGATGCGGCAAGGTTCGATGGTGCGTTGAACCAGGTCTTCTACCAGCGCTTCGAGCTTGGCGCGGGAGATTTTCACGTTCAAGTGCTTGGGACCGGTGGCGTCTGCAGTGATGTACGGCAGGTTCACGTCGGTCGACAGAGCAGAGGACAGTTCGATCTTGGCTTTTTCAGCGGCTTCTTTCAGGCGCTGCATCGCCAGCGGGTCACCTTTAAGGTTCATGCCGCTTTCTTTCTTGAATTCGTCGACGAGGTAGTCGATCAGGCGAATGTCAAAGTCTTCACCGCCCAGGAACGTGTCACCGTTGGTGGCCAGTACTTCGAACTGGTGCTCGCCATCGACTTCAGCAATTTCGATCACGGAAACGTCGAAAGTACCACCGCCCAAGTCGTAAACGATCACGGTGTGATCGCCTTTCGCCTTGTCCATACCGTAAGCCAGAGCGGCTGCGGTTGGTTCGTTGATGATACGTTTTACGTCCAGGCCCGCGATACGGCCGGCGTCTTTGGTCGCCTGACGCTGGCTGTCGTTGAAGTAAGCCGGAACGGTGATGACCGCTTCGGTCACTGGCTCGCCGAGGTAGTCTTCGGCAGTTTTCTTCATTTTCTTCAGAATTTCAGCCGAGATTTGTGGCGGCGACATTTTCTGGCCGTTCACTTCAACCCAAGCGTCGCCATTGTCAGCCTTGGCGATTTTGTAAGGCACCATCTTGATGTCTTTCTGAACGACTTCTTCGTCGAACTTACGACCGATCAAACGCTTCACCGCGTACAGGGTGTTGTGCGGATTGGTCACTGCCTGACGCTTGGCCGACTGACCCACGAGGATCTCGCCATCGTTGGCATAAGCGATGATCGACGGCGTAGTACGCGCGCCTTCAGCGTTCTCAATAACTTTGGCTACGCCGTTTTCCAGCACGGAGACGCAGGAGTTGGTAGTCCCCAGGTCGATACCGATAATTTTGCCCATGTTCACTCTCCCGAAACTTTGGATTTGGTTGCCGCAGCAGTGGTGGCTAACTGCGGTAGCACTTAAACGCTTGACTTCTAAATGGGGGCCTTGCGGCTAATTTCAAGCCTGCTCGTCAATCGAAGGCGAAACCGGCGCAGGCGCCTTGCTGACGACGACCATGGCCGGACGCAGCAGGCGCCCATTGAGCTGGTAGCCCTTCTGGAACACCTTGAGCACGCTGTTCGGCTCAACGTCGGCGCTTTCCTGCATGGCCATCGCCTGATGATGAACAGCGTTGAACGGCTCGCCATGCGGATCGATCGCTTCCAGGTGATAACGCTTCAAGGTGTCTTGAAACATCTTCAGGGTCAGCTCGATGCCTTCGCGCATTGGGCGAATGCTTTCGTCGTCCGGGTTGGACAACTCCAGGCCTCGCTCCAGGCTGTCAACGATCGGCAGCAAGTCGCTGGCGAATTTTTCCAGCGCGAATTTGTGAGCCTTTTCGACATCCTGCTCGGCGCGACGGCGGACGTTCTGCAGATCGGCGGCTACACGCAAAGCCTGATCCTGTGCGCCTGCCAGTTGCTCTTCGAGCACTTGTACACGAGCCGCCAGGTCTTCACCCGAAGCCGCGGCCCCTTGGTTGGCGTCTTGATTTTGCGTATCCACTGTCTGTTCGTCAGCCATAGATTTCTCCTTTCAATATCGTCCGCGAGCTCAACTCGCGCTTCTGCCCAGCTATATGGGGCCGCAAAAACGAGCTTCAAGGGGGACTTGATGATTAACCCTACAAAAACAACTGCATTGTCACTCCATACCGCTCCAAGTATTTCGTCGGACCAAGCACATCGAGCTAAAGGAGGGCATTGTCAGCCAGAAACAAAACACTGTATAAATAACCAGACCTAAAGCCTGGGAGCGGCCTTTATGCTGGTGCACCTGTCCGTACACAACTACGCCATCGTTGAACATCTCGATCTCGAACTCGATCGCGGGATGAGCGTGATCACTGGGGAAACCGGCGCCGGCAAGTCGATCATGCTCGACGCCCTGGGCCTGACCCTGGGCGATCGCGCCGACAGCGGCGTGGTCCGTCCCGGCGCCGACAAGGCGGACATCCTGGCAACGTTCGACCTGATCGACATTCCGGAAGCCAGCGCCTGGCTGGCCGAGCGCGATCTCGAGAGCGACGGCCCCTGCATCCTGCGCCGGGTCATTACTGCAGAAGGGCGATCACGCGGCTATATAAACGGCACGCCCTGCCCGCTCGGCGATCTCAAGGCATTGGGTGAGTTGCTGATCGATATCCACAGCCAGCATGAGCACCAGTCCCTGCTCAAGACCGACACCCACCGCCGCTTGCTCGACGAATACGCAGGCGCCACCGACCTTGCCCGCCAGGTACAGTTGGCCGCCCAACGCTGGCGCCAGACCCGCCAAGAGCTGGAGCGCCTCTCCAACTCCGGCGACGAGCAACGCGCTCGCCATCAGTTGCTCAGCTATCAACTGGAAGAGCTGGAAAACCTCGGCCTCGGCGAAAACGAGCTGGAACAACTGGAGCAGGAACACAAGAACCTCACCAACGCCGAAACCCTGCTGGGCATCTGCCGACAAGTGGTCGAACAGTGCAGCGAAAGTGATTCCGGCAATGTCCTGAATGCGTTGACCGCCAGCCTCAATCGCTTGTCGAGCGTCAACAATTCGATCGGCGCCCTGGGTGAGGCCAGCAGCCTGCTGACCAGCGCGCAGATTCAGGTTGAAGAAGCCGTGGGCGAGCTGAATCGCTTCCTTGATAACTTTGACGCCGACCCAGCGCGCCTTCAGTACCTGGAAGAACGCCTTGATGCGATCTATACCATGGCGCGCAAACACCGTATCCAGCCAACCGAAGTTGCCGATATGCAGCAAAAACTGCTGGATGAAATCGAAACCCTGAATGCCAACGATGAATCCATCGAACGACTGAGCGACGAACTGGCCGCTTACGCCCGCCACTATCAGGAGAAAGCGAGGGACCTGAGTGACTTGCGCCATCAAGCTTCGAACAGCCTGGCCAGTGCCGTGGAGCAGGAAATCCAGCGTCTGGGCATGCCCGGCGGGCGCTTTACCATCGAACTGCGCCCCAACAGCAGCGATGAACTGCTACCTAATGGCCTGGAACAGGTAGAACTATTGGTGAGCGCCAACCCCGGGCAGCCGCTCAAAGCCCTGGCGAAGGTTGCATCGGGTGGCGAACTGTCGCGGATCAGCCTGGCCATTCAGGTCATCACCGCGCAGACCTCTCGCGTACCTACTTTGGTGTTCGACGAAGTGGACGTGGGCATCGGTGGCCCGACCGCCGAGATCGTCGGCCAATTGCTACGCCGACTCGGTGAACGCGGGCAGGTTCTGACGGTGACTCACTTGCCGCAAGTGGCAGCACAGGGTCATCAGCACCTGTTTGTGCACAAAGTGCGCGGCGAGGATGCGACTCACACGGCGGTCTCCAAGTTAAGCAAGAACGATCGTGTCGAAGAAGTGGCGAGGATGCTGGGCGGCATTGATCTGACCAAGGAATCCTTGGCTCACGCGAAGAAAATGGTCATCACCGCAAAAATTTAACAACAGCAGAAAGCACGAAGGCGACCCTGGGGTCGCCTTCGCTCGTTTCGCGAACCTTTAATTCGCGCGACATGCTTACTTTTTCTTGCGTACGTACAGCACCAAATTGTGATCAACCATCTCGAAGCCATATTTGTCGACGATGGCTTTCTGTAGCCGCTCGATTTCTTCGTCGAAGAATTCGATGACTTCACTGGTCTCGACATTGACCATATGGTCGTGATGCTTGCCGTCGTCCAGCTCGAAGACCGCATGGCCTCCGTCGAAGTTGTGCCGCACCACAAGGCCAGCTGCCTCGAACTGAGTCAGAACACGGTAAACCGTGGCCAGGCCGACGTCCTCACCAGCCTCCATCAGCGCCTTGTATACATCTTCGGCGCTCATGTGGCGTTGCTCGGCGGAATCGAGCATTTGCAGAATTTTGACCCGTGGAAGGGTCACTTTGAGGCCGGCTTTGCGTAGTTCGCTATTTTCAACCATGGTCAGCTTTCTCGCGATGCTGCTTCGCAGCTTCTCTTAATGCGGGTATGATCGGCGTTTACGTTGTCCCAGCCAAGATAGTGGAAGTCGCCCACCGATGCAAAACACCAAGCTCTTGCTAACCAGTTTCACCTTTGTGGGACTGCTCGCACTCGCCGGTTGTTCATTCCCCGGGGTTTACAAAATCGACATCCAGCAGGGCAATGTCGTCACGCAGGACATGATAGACCAGTTACGCCCGGGAATGACCCGCAAGCAAGTACGGTTTATTATGGGCAACCCGCTGCTGACCGACACGTTCCATGCCGATCGCTGGGATTACCTGTATAGCCTGCAACCCGGTGGCGGTGAACGCCAACAGGAACGCATTAGCGTCATCTTCAGCCCTAACGACCAGCTTGTCAGCCTCTCTGGTGACTTCAGACCAGGCGTGAGCCGCGACGAAGCCATTCTGGGCAAGGACAGCGGCACGAAAGTGACCACTCCTGTAGAGAACGCCGAGAAGCCGAAACCGGAAAAACCGGTCAAGCCAGGTTCGTTGCTGGACCAGATTCAGAAGGACGTCGACGGCGTAGAAACCGTTCCGGTCCCGACTCCAGAACCTCTGGAAACCTCGCCGCAATAATTTGCGACGCAATAAAAAACCCGGCATCTCCGGGTTTTTTATTGCCTGACGTTCAGCACGTTATTGATTTCGAGCCTTGGCCTCGGCAGCCTTGACGGCACGCAACCGGCGAACCTCTTTCGGATCAGCCAGCAATGGCCGGTAAATCTCGATGCGATCCCCCGCCTGCATCAGTCGCGTGTCTGGATCAACGATCACTTTGCCGAAGATCCCTACCGGACAATCAACCAGATTCAGCTCTGGAAACTCCCTGGCCATCCCCGATTTCAACAAAGCCGCCCGCACAGTCGTGCCTGTGGGCACCGTCAGGCAGAGAAGCACCTGACGATCAACGGCGGCATACACCACCTCAACCTCGATCATGAGCTCAACCATGCATCTGCTTGGCGCGTTGGCAGAACGCATCGACCAGCGTATTAGCCGCCTGATTGAACAACGGTCCCAAGGTCGCGCGAACAATCGGCCCGGCGTAATCGAACGACAGGTCCAGACTGATCTTGCAGGCCTTATCGGTTAATGCCTTGAACACCCAGATGCCATGCAACTGAGTGAACGGACCCTCCTCGAGATTCATCTCGATTGATTGTCCGGGCACCAAAATATTACGCGTCACAAAGTGCTGGCTGAGGCCACCCTTGGCCACACCCACGCTGGCGCGCATGTGCTCGGGCGAGCTTTCCAGCACTTCGGCGGCAGAGCACCACGGTAGAAACTCCGGATAACGTGCCACGTCGTTGACCAGGTCATACAGCGCTTGTGCCGGGTACGGCAGCAAGGCCGAACGTTGAATGTGTGTCGTCATGTCAGCGTCACTTCCACAGCTGGGCGGCAAACACTACGAGAATGCCGATGGGCGCCACATAGCGCATCAAGAACAAGGACAGGGCGAATAGCACCGGGCTACGGATCGACAACTCGTCGCGCACCGTTTCACGGCCCATCACCCAGCCCGCAAACACCACGAAACACAAACCACCGAGTGGCAACATGATCCGCGAAGTAAAGAAATCAATGACCCCAAAGAAGTCCAGGCCACCGGCAGCGCCCCACTGGTAGAGATGAAACATCCCACCGTCGCTCACGAAAAATTTGGCCTGCTTCCAGATATTGAAGGAAAACACCGTGCCCAGACCGACAAACCAGCAGATGAACGCCAGCCAGAAGGTCACCCAGGCGCGGCTGACTTTTGTCCGTTCAACCAGGTAAGCCACCATGGGTTCGAGCAAGGAAATCGCTGAACTCCAGGCCGCAATCGCCACCAACACGAAGAACACTACGCCCATCAGCTGGCCGAACGCTACGTTACCAAAGGCAAATGGCAGGCTGACAAACATCAGACCAGGGCCTTCGCTCGGGTTCAGGCCGGCGGCGAACACAATCGGAAACAATGCCAGACCGGCCACCAGGGAAACGAAGGTGTCGAGCAACGCCACGCCAACGATGGTGCCGGAAATCGATGAATGCTTAGGCATGTAGGCGCCGTAGATCATGATCGAGCCGACCCCTACGCTCAGGGAGAAAAACGCGTGCCCCATCGCGGGCAGTAAACCGTCGAGTACTTTTTCCGGGTGGAAGTCGAACATGAAATGCACGCCCTCCATGAAGTGGCCGGTGGTCATGCTATAGCCGAGCAGAACAATCACCATCACAAACAGCAGCGGCATCATGATCCGCAAGCTGCGCTCCAGACCGGCGACCACACCCTTGGCGATCACGGCCGCGGACAGCAGCATAAATATTGTGTGCCAAAGTGTCAGGCGCCAGGGATCGGCGATCACATGACCGAAGTACGCGCCGACCTGATCGGCCGTCACACCCTGGAAGTCACCGCGCCCCATGTCGATGATGTAATCCAGCGACCAGCCGCCGACAACACTATAGAAAGACAGAATCAGCAAAGCCGTGATCATCCCGGCAAAGGCGCCCCAGGACCATTTCGCCGAATGCCCCGCTTCCAGCGCCAGCACCTTCAAGGCATTGGCCGGGCTCTGGCGGGCACGGCGGCCGATCAGGGTTTCCGCGAGCATGACGGGCATACCGATCAGCGCGATACAGACCAGAAACATCAACACAAACGCGCCGCCACCATAGACGCCGACCATGTACGGGAACTTCCATATGCTACCCAGCCCCACGGCCGAACCGGTCGCGGCGAGTATGAAGACCCAGCGGCTAGCCCAACTGCCGTGGACTGAAACCTTGTCTGTCGACATCCTTAACACGCCCAAGCATTCAAAAAAGAGGCCGCATTGTCCGGGATTCAATCAACCTGCTCAAGCACGCAGCATCACCGTAGCCGACTCGCTTGCAACTCCCTATAATGCCGCCCCTATGGCTAAACAGAAGAAACACCCAACAGGGACCATCGCGCAGAATAAAAAGGCGCGACACGATTACTTCATCGAACATCGGTTCGAGGCTGGTCTGGTCCTGGCCGGCTGGGAAGTAAAAAGTCTGCGGGCAAGCAAGCTCCAACTGGTTGACAGTTATGTGCTGCTCAAGGATGGCGAAGCCTGGCTGCTCGGCAGCCACATCACGCCCCTGATGACGGCCAGCACCCACGTCATCGCTGACCCGACCCGCACCCGAAAATTGCTGCTCAACCGGCGCGAGCTGGAAAAGCTGGCCGCTGCCGTGCAGCAAAAGGGTTACGCCTGCGTGTGCCTGTCCTGGTATTGGAGCAAGCACATGGTCAAGTGCGAGATCGCTTTGGGCAAGGGCAAGAAGGAATACGACAAGCGTGATACCGAACGCGAACGCGACGCCGGTCGCGAATTGCAGCGTGCGGTTCGCAACAAGGGCAAGGAAGATTAATCTTTCACCTTGAGATCGCTTTCGCGGGCAAGCCTCGCTCCTACGGGACTCCCTGTAGGAGCGAGGCTTGCCCGCGAACGTTTCACCGCAAATTTACCTGACTACATCCCCTTGCGTCGCTCCGCCCGAGCCATGCGCTGTACTTCTTGCCGCACCTCCTCGAGTACTTCCTGCACATACAAGATGTGTCGGCTGGAGACTTCCCGCGCCTGTTCCGCCCTGCCTTCGATAATGGCCGTGTACAACTCCCGGTGCTGAGTAATCAGCATGTCGCGGGTTTCGGTGCGCTGCTTGTACATGCCGCCAATGTTGGTCACCACGTTACGCTTGAGCAGATCGAACAGCCCGCGAATGGTGTGCAATAACACCGCGTTGTGACTGGCCTCGGCGATTGCCAGGTGAAATTTCGCATCCGCCGCGCCCTCTTCCGCACGACTGACTTCATCGTGACGTGTGTAGCAGTCCTGCAATTCGTTGAAGGCCGTGGTCAGCCGCTCGCGATCAACATCCGTCGCACGCAATGCCGCGTAGTAGGCGCATGAGGCTTCCAGGGTATGGCGAAACTCCAACAGATCGCGCTGAGCTTCGGGATTACTTTCCAGCAGGTGCAACAGCGGATCGCTAAAGGTCGACCCCAGCGACTCCACCACATAATTCCCGCCGCCCTGACGACTGACCAACAGCCCTTTGGCCGCCAGTTTCTGAATCGCTTCACGCAACGAAGGGCGTGACACGCCGAACTGCTCAGCCAGCGCGCGCTCGGCCGGCAAGCGCTCGCCAGCTTTCAGCGTGCCTTCGAGGATCATTCCCTCAAGCCGCTCGACAATATCGTCAGACAAACGGCGCTGACGAATCTGATCAAACCCCATAACTCATTTCTCCAAGGTCCCGACGGCTCGCCGGGGCCTCTATTCTGGCCCATAGGCGCTGCGCCAGCACCTACTCAGGCGGTATTTGATCGAGCGGTCCGCGGGATCTGCGCATCGCGTATTCGACAAAAGTTTTAGGGCGGCAAATTGACACACCACCTAGAAGGCTTTTACCCTAGCCAACAGCGATTGTAAATTGGTATTACCAATTAACCAAGCACGCTGACAGTGCCTGACCAACAACAATTAGGGGCCACCCCATATGCAAACCTGGCAACAGCTCTATACCCCGCTCGGCAGTCTCGGCGTGTCCGCGCTCGCAGCCGTTATCCCCATCGTATTTTTCTTCCTGGCGTTGGCCGTGTTCCGCCTCAAAGGCCATGTGGCCGGCAGCATCACGCTCGCCCTGTCCATTGCAGTGGCCATCTTTGCCTTCCAGATGCCGGTCGACATGGCTTTCGCGGCAGCCGGGTATGGCTTCGCCTACGGTTTGTGGCCGATTGCCTGGATCATCGTGGCGGCCGTATTCCTCTACAAATTGACGGTCAAGAGCGGCCAGTTCGAAGTGATCCGCAGCTCCGTGCTGTCGATCACCGACGACCAGCGCCTGCAAGTGTTGCTGATCGGCTTTTGCTTCGGTGCGTTTCTTGAAGGTGCAGCCGGTTTCGGCGCACCGGTAGCGATTACCGCCGCACTGCTTGTAGGACTGGGTTTTAACCCGCTGTACGCCGCAGGTCTCTGCCTGATCGCCAACACCGCGCCGGTCGCCTTCGGCGCCTTGGGGATTCCGATCATTGTTGCCGGGCAAGTCACCGGCATCGACGCGTTCAAGATTGGCGCCATGACCGGTCGTCAACTGCCGCTGCTGTCGCTGTTCGTGCCGTTCTGGCTGGTGTTCATGATGGACGGCATGCGTGGCGTGCGTGAAACCTGGCCAGCCGCATTGGTGGCCGGCTTGAGCTTTGCCGTCACCCAATACTTCACCTCGAACTTCATCGGCCCGGAACTGCCGGACATCACCTCGGCGCTCGTCAGCCTGATTTCCCTGACACTGTTCCTGAAAGTCTGGCAGCCAAGACGTGCCGCTGGCCAACACATCGCCGGCGCAGTCTCGGCTTCCGTGGTCACCGCCAGCGTCGGCGGTTTCGGCCAAAAGCGCACAACAGTGGCTTCGCCCTTCAGCCTCCTGGAAATTTTCAAAGCCTGGTCGCCGTTCCTGATCCTCACCGTATTGGTCACCATTTGGACCCTGAAACCGTTCAAGGCGATGTTTGCCGCTGGCGGCTCGATGTACAGCTGGGTGTTCAACTTCGCGATCCCGCACCTGGATCAGATGGTGATCAAGGTCGCACCGATCGTGACCGCTCCGACCGCCATTCCGGCGGTGTTCAAACTTGATCCGATTTCCGCGACCGGCACGGCTATTTTCTTCTCCGCACTGATTTCGATGCTGGTACTGAAGATCAACATCAAAACTGGTCTGACCACTTTGCGAGAGACCTTCTACGAGCTGCGCTGGCCCATTCTCTCCATCGGCATGGTGCTGGCTTTCGCCTTCGTCACCAACTACTCGGGCATGTCATCCACCATGGCGTTGGTATTGGCCGGCACTGGCGCGGCGTTCCCGTTCTTCTCGCCATTCCTCGGCTGGCTGGGCGTGTTCCTGACCGGTTCCGATACGTCGTCCAACGCGCTGTTCAGCTCATTGCAAGCGACCACCGCACACCAGATCGGCGTCAACGATGTGCTGCTCGTGGCGGCGAACACCAGCGGCGGCGTGACCGGCAAGATGATCTCGCCCCAATCGATCGCCGTGGCCTGCGCCGCGACCGGACTGGTGGGCAAGGAGTCGGATCTGTTCCGTTTCACCCTCAAGCACAGCCTGTTTTTTGCAACGATTGTCGGCCTGATCACCCTGGCTCAGGCCTACTGGTTCACCGGCATGCTGGTGCACTAAAAACTACAGGCAGCATGGAAAAAACCGACGCCGGATCACGATTCCGGCGTCAGCTATTCACAACCCGGTCTGTAAGGCTGCTGAAAGCTTCCCTCTCTATATTCGGCAGCCTCAACAGACGGATAACCGGGATCACCCGGAGACACGCCTGATGAGCGAGCTTTTTTACAACGCCGTGCCGAATGCGACCCGTGTCGCCCCGCCACTGCCCGAGCCTCGGCAATACCCCAGCGAGAAACCGTCACGGGTCTACCTGTTCGGAACCTGCGTGGTGGATTTGTTCTACCCGGAAGCCGGGATGGACGCGATTCACTTGCTGGAGCGCGAAGGCATCCGTGTCGAGTACCCGCAAGGGCAAAGTTGCTGTGGACAACCGGCCTACACCTCGGGTTACACCGAGCAAGCCCGAACCGTCGCGCGCTCGCAATTGGCGCTGTTTGCCGGGGACTATCCAGTGGTGGTGCCGTCGGGATCGTGCGCCGGGATGTTGCGCGAACACTACGCCGACTTGTTCAAGGATGAGCCGCAAACGTTGAAACAGGTCCAGGCACTGGCCGCCCGGACTTATGAACTGGCCGAGTTTCTGTTGTTTGTCTGCAAGGTACAGCTCAAGGACAGCGGCGCACCGGTGAAAGTGGCGTTGCATACGTCGTGTTCGGCGCGCCGCGAAATGAACACCCACCTGCACGGTCGTGAGTTGTTGGCGCAGCTGAGCAACGTGGAGCGTGTGGACCACAGCCACGAAAGTGAATGTTGTGGCTTCGGCGGGACTTTCAGCGTCCGTATGCCAGACATTTCCGGCGCAATGGTGGCTGACAAGACCCGGTCATTGAAGGAGTCCGGCGCGCACAAGGTACTCAGTGCCGACTGCGGTTGCCTGATGAACATCAACGGTTCGCTGGAAAAACAGAAGGAAGCGTTACGCGGCCAGCACCTGGCCAGTTTCCTTTGGCAGCGAACCGGAGGTGCCCAATGAGCATGCCGGAGCTGATTCCGACCGTTGCCGTATCGGAAGATTTTCGCACCCGCGCGCACGAGGCGTTGGGTGACGCGCAACTGCGAAACAACTTTCGCACGGCGATGGATTCACTGATGACAAAACGGGCAGCGTCCTTCAGCGATGCCCACGAAAGAGAACATTTGCGAGCACTGGGCAATGCTGTCCGCGCTCGTGCGTTATCCAAGTTGCCCGACCTGCTTGAGCAACTTGAACAGAACCTGACCCGCAACGGTGTGACAGTGCACTGGGCGGAAACGGTGGACGAGGCCAATGGCATCGTCCTCTCGATCATCCGCGCTCACGAGGGGCGGCAAGTGATCAAGGGCAAATCGATGGTCAGCGAAGAAATGGAGATGAATCATGTCCTCGCTGATCAGGGCATTGAATGCCTGGAATCGGACATGGGCGAGTACATCGTCCAGCTCGACCACGAGAAGCCTTCACACATAATTATGCCGGCGATCCACAAGAATGCCGGTCAGGTCGCGTCCTTGTTCCACGACAAACTTGGCGTGGAATACACCAAGGACGTTGACCAACTCATTCAGATCGGTCGCAAGGTCTTGCGACAGAAATTCTTCGAAGCGGACATCGGCGTCTCCGGCGTCAACTTCGCCGTGGCCGAAACCGGCACCCTGCTGCTGGTGGAAAACGAGGGCAACGGCCGCATGACTACCACCGTGCCACCCGTGCACATCGCCGTCACCGGCATCGAAAAAGTCGTGGAAAACCTGCGGGACGTGGTACCGCTGCTGTCGCTGCTGACCCGCTCGGCCCTCGGCCAGCCCATCACCACCTACGTCAATATGATCTCTGGCCCGCGCAAGGCGCATGAACTCGACGGCCCTCAGGAAGTACACTTGGTATTGCTCGACAACGGTCGCAGCCAGGCCTTTGCCGACAGCGAATTGCGCCAGACCCTGAACTGCATCCGCTGCGGCGCCTGTATGAATCATTGCCCGGTCTACACCCGAATCGGCGGCCACGCCTATGGGGAGGTTTACCCTGGGCCGATCGGAAAAATCATCACCCCACACATGGTTGGCCTGGCGAAAGTCCCGGACCATCCGAGTGCCTCGTCATTGTGCGGAGCCTGCGGTGAAGTGTGTCCGGTAAAAATTCCAATCCCTGCCTTGCTGCGTCGCCTGCGGGAAGAGAATGTCAAAGCCCCGGACAGCCCACATCAGGTCATGCGTGGCCAGGGCAGTAAGTACTCGCGCAAAGAACGTTTTATCTGGAACGCCTGGGCGAAGCTCAACAGCTCACCGACGCTGTATCGGCTGTTCGGGTTCTGCGCCACCCGCCTGCGCGCCCTCGCGCCGAGCAACGTCGGCCCGTGGACACAAAACCACAGCGCCCCGAAACCCGCTGCCCGCTCATTGCATGACATGGCCCGCAAGCATCTGGCCAAACAGGGAGATCGTTGATGAGCGCCAAGCAAAACATCCTCGCCAAATTGCGCAAAAGCCTGACGGGCACCACACCGGTGCCCGACGAGTTCGACGTCGAACTGGTGACACAGCCTTACACCTACACGCCCGAACAACGCATCCCGCAACTGCGCAAGCTGATGGAAGCGGTGCACACCGAAATCCATCTGACCTCCGGTGATGGCTGGCCCGAGTTGCTGGCGCAATTGCTGCGGGACCGCCAATTGCCGAGCCTGTTGATCGCACCGACTACGCCTCACGGTCAACGTATCACTCAGCACTGGGCGAAAAATCCTGGCCTGCCCGCGCTCAAGGGCTACGACCGTCCGGTTGAAGCGTGGAAAGCCGAATTGTTTAACGACACCCCGGCCAGCCTGACGACTACCCTCGGTGCAATCGCTGCGACGGGCAGTCTGATTCTGTGGCCAACGCGGGAAGAACCGCGCTTGATGAGCCTGGTGCCACCGGTGCACTTCGCGCTGCTCAAGGCCAGCGAAATCCGCGACAACTTCTATCAGGTCCAGCAGGAATTTGAATGGGCTCAAGGCATGCCGACCAATGCCTTGCTGGTGTCCGGCCCGTCGAAAACCGCAGACATCGAGCAAGTCCTGGCTTACGGTGCCCATGGTCCGAAAGACCTGGTGGTACTGATCCTGGAGGACCAATGACTTTACCCGCGACTTTCCTGCGTGATGCACAGAAGCTGATTCCTCCGCAGCGACGTTTCGACGACCCGCTGTCGACGTTGGCGTTCGGCACCGACGCCAGTTTCTATCGGCTGATTCCGAAACTGGTGATCCGCGTCGAGTCCGAAGATGAAGTGGTGGCGCTGCTCGAACTGGCGCAGCGGGATCAGGTGCCGGTGACCTTCCGTGCCGCCGGCACCAGCCTGTCCGGCCAGGCCATCAGCGACTCGGTACTGATCGTCCTTGGGGATAACTGGAACGGTCGCGAGATCCGTGGCCAGGGCACACAAATTCGCCTGCAACCAGGCGTTATCGGCGCTCAGGCCAACGCGTGGCTGGCACCGTTTGGACGCAAGATCGGTCCCGACCCGGCCTCGATCAACGCCTGCAAAATCGGCGGTATCGTCGCCAACAATGCCAGCGGCATGTGCTGCGGTACAGCGCAAAACACCTATCACACGCTGGCCGGCATCCGTCTGGTGCTGGCCGATGGCAGCCGCCTCGATACCGAAGATGCGGCGAGTGTTGCGGCGTTCCGTGAGAGCCACGCTATGTTGCTGGAACGTCTGGCAACGTTGGGCCGCGAGACCCGCGCCAACTCCGAATTGGCAGCGAAGATTCGCCACAAATACCGTTTGAAAAACACCACCGGCCTGTCACTCAACGCCTTGGTGGATTTCGACGAGCCTGTGGATATATTGAGCCACTTGCTCGTGGGTTCCGAAGGCACCCTCGGCTTCATCAGCGCGGTGACCTACGACACGGTGATCGACCACCCGAACAAGGCGTCGGCGCTGATCGTGTTCCCGGACGTGGAAACCTGCTGCAACGCGGTCACCGTGCTGAAAAGCCAACCGGTCTCCTCCGTGGAGTTGCTGGACCGTCGCAGCCTGCGTTCGGTGCAGGAAAAACCCGGCATGCCGGCTTTCGTACAGCACTTGTCGAACAAGGCTTGCGCCCTGCTGATCGAATCCCGCGCCGCATCCTCGACATTGCTGCACGAACAACTGGCGCAAATCATGGCGTCGCTGACTTCGTTTCCGGTGGAGAAACAGGTCGATTTCACCGAAGACCCGATCGAAAACGCTCGGCTCTGGGCGATCCGCAAGGACACCTTCCCCGCCGTCGGCGCCGTGCGCAAAACCGGCACCACGGTGATCATCGAAGACGTGACCTTCCCGGTGGAACAACTGGCCAGCGGCGTGAATCGTCTGATCGAACTGTTCGACAAACATCACTACGACGAAGCCATCCTTTTCGGACACGCCCTGGAAGGCAATCTGCACTTCGTCTTCACTCAAGGCTTCAATAACCCGGAAGAAGTCGCACGCTATCAGGCGTTCATGGACGACGTGGCGCAATTGGTGGCAGTGGAATTCGGCGGTTCGCTGAAGGCTGAACACGGTACCGGCCGCAACATGGCGCCCTTCGTCGAACTGGAATGGGGCAGCGATGCTTACCAGTTGATGTGGCAGCTCAAACGCCTGCTCGACCCCAACGGCATACTCAACCCCGACGTGGTGCTCAGCGACGACCCGCAGATCCACCTCAAGCACCTGAAACCGTTGCCGGCCGCTGACGAAATTGTCGATAAGTGCATCGAGTGCGGTTTCTGCGAGCCGGTCTGTCCGTCGAAAGGACTGACCCTGAGCCCGCGCCAACGCATCGTGATCTGGCGCGATATTCAAGCGAAGAAGCGCGCAGGCGTGGACACCAGCGAACTCGAAGCCGCTTACGAATACCAGGGCATCGACACCTGCGCCGCCACCGGCCTCTGTGCGCAACGTTGTCCTGTAGGCATCAACACTGGCGAACTGGTGAAAAAGCTCCGCAGTCGTCAGGCAACTCATACGAAAACGGCCAATTGGCTGGAAGGTCATTTCGCTACCGCACTGCAAGGCGCGCGCTTGACCCTGCACGTGGCCAACGGCGCACGGATGCTGCTGGGAGCGCCACGCCTGGCGAAACTCTCGGCAACGCTGACGCGCTTGTCCAACGGTCAGGTCCCGCAATGGACCAACGCCATGCCACAACCGGAAAAAGCCATTCGCTTTAGCCCGACCGTGTCGGACCAACGTCCTCGAGTGGTGTACCTGGCGGCCTGCGTGTCGCGGGTCATGGGCCCCGCGGCGGGTGATAAAGAGCAGATGTCGCTGTACGACAAAACCCTCGGGCTACTGGAAAAGGCCGGTTACCAAGTGGTCTTCCCGGACAATCAGGACAGCCTCTGCTGCGGCCAGCCTTTCGCTTCCAAGGGCTACTCCGAACAGGCCGAGCACAAGCGCCAGGAACTGATCGGCGCGTTGCTGCACGCCAGTCGCGGCGGGCTCGACCCGATCTACTGCGACACCAGCCCCTGCACCTTGCGACTGGTCCAGGACCTGGGCGACGTTCGACTGGACCTGTACGACCCGGTGCGCTTCATCCGTACACATTTGATGGATCGGCTGGAATTTACGCCGCAGGAAGCGCCGATCGCGGTGCACGTCACCTGTAGCACTCAACACCTGGGCGAGAGCCAGGCGCTGATCGATCTGGCGCGCAAGTGCAGCAAAACCGTGGTTATCCCCGAAGGCATTCACTGCTGCGGGTTTGCCGGCGACAAGGGTTTCACTACGCCGCAATTAAATGCTCACGCCCTGAGAACGCTCAAGGACGCGGTTCAGCAGTGCAGCGAGGGGATTTCGACCAGTCGCACCTGTGAGATTGGACTGACGCAACACGGCGGAATTGACTACCACGGGCTAGTCTATCTGGTGGACCGCGTGACCAAGGCCAGGGTGACCTGATCGCCAGACCTCAAGGAAGGCGTATTCAGTCGCCTTTTTAATGGTTCTGCCGGAATCGACAGGGTTACCGTAGAAAACCAGAACCCTGACGTGTCGCCGCAGTCCACTGATCAAACCCCGCAAACGCGGGGTCTCTCAAAACTCGGCAGCCCGTCCTGATGGTCAGCGATGCCTAGTCCCTCAGCTCAAGGAGATACACATGAAACGTTCTGTACTGTTTGGTCTGTTCGTTACTGCTTCCATGATGGCTTCTGCTTCGTTTGCCGCCGACGACCTTTGCACGGTCAACCTGCAAGCCATCGCCAACGCCAAGGCACAGATTCCTGCGGAGATGTCTGACCAGGTCGAGGCTTCCGTCAAGCAAGCCAAAGCCGACCAGGCAAAAGGCACCAAGCAAGGTACTGATGATTGCATCGCCGAGACCACCCAAACCATCCAGGACCTCAAGAACGCGAGCAAAGGCGGGAAGTAACTCAGCTCAGGGCCAACCATGAAGCAAACCAAAACCCGCCAATTGCGGGTTTTGTTGCATCTGGGGTTTGGTAATGTGTGAACCGCCCGCGTCGCTGTAAAAAAACCGACACCATGCCCAAATACATGGAAGACGCGAAGCCCGTAGGAGCGAGCGCTGCGGCGATCCGATGTGCCCTTGAAGAGGCCACCAGCGAAAAGCCATTATGCGATCTGTAGCAGCTGGCGAAGCCTGCGTTCGGCGGCGCAGCCGTCGTGAAATCAGCCGACGCGGTGCATCAGAAACACCTCGTGCACAGGTTTACGACGGCTTCGTCCGATCGCGGCCCGCGCCGAACGCAGGCTTCGCCAGCTGCTACAGGAAGCGTGTTGCGCCTGAGATTTCCTGGCTGACGGGCATTAGCATTTGCGCCTCTTTTTAGCGCCATTGCGCCTATCAAACAGTTTTTTCATAGCCATTCTGAAAAAAACGAACTCCTGCGCAGCGCCGTAGTCATTTAGGTAGGCCCCATCAATCGTGGCTTATTTTTCGGACTCGGCCGAGCCGCCCGCTCATACGGCAGCACCGAGACCATCAGCTCAAGGATATATCCATGAAACGTACCGCACTCGCTGGTCTGTTCATTTCTGCTGCGATGTTGGCCTCTCCTGTATTTGCTGCGGACAACAACCTTTGTACGAGCAAGCTGCAAGAGCTCAAAGGCAAAGTGAACTCACTACCGGCGACCTCCGCAAGCGCCATAATAGAGATCAAAAGACTGGTCTCCAGCGCCGAAGCTTCACAAGCCTCCGGGGACGACAAAAAATGCGTCACCGAGGCCACCCAGGGATTGGCACTCGCTGACCAACAGAGCAACCAACCCAACCCATAATCTGTGGTGGCCAACCTTCGGGTTGGCCTTCTCACGCGCGTTGGCGTACACTGCACAGGCTTGTTGCTCACTTTGATTCACAGAGCAATGGGCTCGGGGCCGTTTAGGATTCGACGCCGGTTGCGAAACTTTAGGTGCATGCCGAGTTGGTAACAGAACTCGTAAATCCACTGTTGCAACTACTTATAGTTGCCAATGACGATAACTACGGCCAGGAATTCGCTATCGCTGCGTAAGCAGCCTTAGACCTGAGCTTCTGGTACCTTCGGGTCCAGCAATCATCCGGGGATGTCTGTAAACCCAAAGTGATTGTCATATAGAACAGAATCGCCGTGCAGTACGTTGTGGACGAAGCGGCTAAAACTTACACAACTCGCCCAAAGCACCCTGCCCTTCGGGTCGCTGAGGGTTAACTTAATAGAAACGGCTACGCATGTAGTACCGACAGCGGAGTACTGGCGGACGGGGGTTCAAATCCCCCCGGCTCCACCAAACAAACATCTAAAGACGTCCACGGACGTCTTTTTTTGTGCCTAAAATCCAGTGAAACCAAGGGTTTAAGCGCTACTGGGCGCTGGAGAGGTTTTTTGATTTCCAGCCGTTTGGGTATTCCAAGTGGTATTCCAAGCCATCCGGTGCTATTTTTTGGAATACCAAAACGGTGTCAGAGGTAGCTCTCATGCCTGCTCCAGCCCTTCGCCTTTCCGACCGCCAGCTCAAGGCAGTCAAGGCAAAAGACAAGGATTACGTCCTCAGCGATGGTGACGGCCTTCAGCTCCGAGTCAGGAGCAATGGCTCGATGCTGTGGAACTTCAACTACCGCGAGCCGGTAACCAAAAACCGTATCAATATGGGGCTGGGCACATACCCAGAGCTCTCGCTAGCGAACGCCAGGAAGAAAGTGGTGGAAGCACGCGAGCTGCTTGCACAAGGCATTGATCCCAAGGTGCAACGCAATGCACAGGACGAAGCCAAACGAGCGGAGACGGAACATACGTTCGAGAACGTGGCCACCGCCTGGTTCGAGCTGAAGAAGGACTCCGTCACGCCGGCGTACGCCGAAGACATTTGGCGATCGCTCACACTGCATGTATTTCCAGACCTGAAAACAACGCCGCTCTCGAAAATTACCGCACCGATTGTCATCGAACTGCTTCGCCCAATCGAGGCCAAAGGCAGCCTCGAGACCGTGAAGCGATTGAGCCAACGGCTCAACGAGATCATGACCTACGGGGTGAACTCCGGGTTGATTTTCGCTAACCCCCTCAGTGGCATTCGGGCGGTATTCAAGAAACCCAAAAAACAGAACATGGCCGCGCTACGACCCGATGAGCTTTCCGAGCTCATGATCGAAATCGCGAACGCCAGCATCAAGCGGATCACCCGCTGCCTGATCGAATGGCAACTGCACACCATGACCCGTCCTGCCGAAGCGGCTACCACCCGCTGGACAGATATCGACTTCGACAAACGCATCTGGACCATCCCGCCGGAGCGCATGAAAAAGCGGCGTCCGCATACCATCCCGCTGACCGAACAGGCACTCGCGTTACTGGAGGCGCTCAAGTCCCTCAGCGGCCATAGGGAATACGTGTTCCCGGCAGATAGAAATCCGCGCACCCACGCCAACAGCCAGACCGCCAACATGGCGTTGAAACGCATGGGCTTCCAGGACCGCTTGGTCAGCCACGGCATGCGCTCCATGGCCAGCACCATCCTGAACGAGCATGGCTGGGATCCGGAGCTGATCGAAGTCGCGCTGGCGCATGTCGACAAGGATGAAGTCCGAAGCGCTTACAACCGAGCTGACTACATCGAACGCCGGCGCCCGATGATGGCCTGGTGGAGTGAGCACATCCAGAAAGCAGCCACTGGCAACCTGTCGGCATCTGCGATCAATCAAACCAGGGACCACAACGTCGTGCCAATACGGTGATCGCTCACCGGACGCCGCCAGTAACCGAAAATGACTCTTCAGATGGAGTGATGGTTGATTTGGCGACAGCGGCGACACCGGCGGCGACCCGCGCAATACCTGGCCTGCAGCATGGCGACAGAAGTGGCGACTGTCGCCGTTGCAAGCCTTACTCTTGGGGCTTTCTCGGCCAAGCCCACGCGAGTGGGAAGGCTCCGCATTCCCACTCGCGTGGGCTCTGCGTAATTGCATCTCACTTGACCACCTAATTGCATTGCCACTGACCAGTCATTTACATTCGCGCTGACCTGCCGTTTGCAGTTGATGGGGGTCAGCGGGTGCCACTTAGCGCGAGTGTGTCAGCCAAGCACTGAAGGACTGTAACCGACCCAAAGCCGACCTCAACAGATCTCCTCCATCAGGCACTGGGCAATCTCATTTTACGGAAGCTTGGGCGGCACCAAGCAAACAGCAGTTTCCAGCCGCCTCTCCTCCCGCTCCGGGACAAACCGTAGATATCAAATTCGACCAAGCAATCATGGGCATTTAAAGATGGTCGCTGATTCGTCTATCTGGCAGACTTATAACGATTTAAAGCGACTTTAGAAGCCTTTGAGCATCAATGCCATGACTACCGAACCTTGGGTTACTGCAATCGATGTTGCCCGGCATCTAGGCGTAGTGAAGGACACCGTTTACCGCTGGCGGGAGCACAAGGGACTTCCCGCGCACAAGATCGGGCGCCTGTGGAAATTTCAGCTCTCGGAGATTGATGAATGGGTGCGCGCAGGTGGTGCCGATGACGATGCAGAGCGCAGGAGCGAACCAAAATGAATACAGCGCGGAAGCATCGTTAGTCTGGAGAGGGTGCCTCGACAAGAAAATCTTACAACCACTACCAGCAGGAAGGCAGGCTCCAAAGAAAGCGCCAAGGAGTCCATTGCTTTTGCCAATGCAGCAGATGACCACCTTCTGACGGCCATCGAGGATGGCCAAAAAGCGCCTCCGGCGGATCATAAGATCCCGGAGAGCTCTCTGGCAGGCGGTAGCGCAAGCTGGTCAAGCACATTCGATACCTCCCAAAGCCTCTTCATCGCGCGATGGAGTGGCCAAGTAAAATGAATTTAACAGGAAAACACCATGACCAGCACCCAACAACGTGCCGCCCTGCAACGCCAGATCTGGCAAATCGCCAACGATGTGCGTGGCGCAGTCGACGGTTGGGACTTCAAGCAATACGTGCTCGGCACTCTGTTTTACCGCTTCATCAGCGAAAACTTCGCCACCTATATCGAAGGCGGTGACGAGAGCGTCCGCTATGCCGAGCTGCCCGATAGCGTAATTACCTCAGACATCAAAGACGACGCCATCAAGACCAAAGGCTACTTCATCTACCCCAGTCAGCTATTCGCCAAGGTGGCGGCCAGTGCCCACAGCAACGCAAGCCTGAACACCGATCTGGCTAACATCTTTCAAGATATTGAGGCGTCCGCCAGCGGCTACCCCTCCGAGCGCGATATCAAAGGCCTGTTTGCCGACTTCGACACCACCAGCAATCGCCTGGGCAACACGGTCAAAGACAAAAACGAACGACTGGCGAAGGTGCTCAAAGGCGTAGCAGGGCTGGACTTTGGCACCTTTGACGACAGCCACATCGACCTGTTTGGCGATGCTTACGAATTCCTCATCTCCAACTACGCTGCCAACGCCGGCAAATCAGGAGGTGAGTTCTTCACCCCGCAGCAGGTCTCCAAGCTGATTGCCCAGCTCGCCATGCACAAGCAAACCAGCATCAACAAGATTTACGACCCGGCCTGCGGCTCGGGCTCGCTGCTGCTGCAAGCCAAGAAGCACTTCGAGGACCACATCATTGAAGACGGCTTTTTCGGTCAGGAACTCAACCACACCACCTATAACCTGGCGCGGATGAACATGTTCCTGCACAACGTCAACTACGACAAATTCAACATCCAGCTAGGCGACACTCTCATCGAGCCACACTTTGGCGATGACAAACCTTTCGATGCCATCGTCTCAAACCCGCCGTACTCAGTGAAGTGGAAGGGCATGGACGACCCCACCCTGATCAACGACGACCGCTTTGCCCCGGCCGGCGTGTTGGCGCCTAAGTCCAAGGCCGACTTCGCCTTCGTGCTGCATGCCCTTAGTTATCTCTCGGCCAAAGGCCGAGCGGCCATCGTCTGTTTCCCCGGCATCTTCTACCGGGGCGGCGCCGAGCAGAAAATCCGCCAATACCTGGTCGACAACAACTATGTGGAAAGCGTGATTTCGCTCGCCTCCAACCTGTTCTATGGCACCACCATTGCAGTCAACATTCTGGTACTGTCCAAACACAAGACCGACACCACCACACAGTTTGTCGACGCCAGCGGCCTGCTCAAGAAGGAAACCAACAACAACGTGCTGCTGGATTCGCATATAAAGCAGATCATGCAGGTGTTCGACAGCAAGGCGAATATCGATCACTTCGCCCAGTCCATCCCTCTGGAGAAGGTGGCGGCCAACGACTACAACCTGTCCGTCAGCAGCTATGTGGAAGCCAAGGACAACCGCGAAGTGGTGGATATCGCTCAGCTTAATGCCAGCCTGAAAATCACGGTCGCCAAGATCGACCAGCTACGCAAAGAAATTGACGCGATCGTTGCGGAGATCGAGGACAAGGAACTGGAGGCATGAGCAGCGTGAATTTCTTGAAAAGGCTGCTGGATGGGGTTGATGTCGAGTGGAAGCTGCTGGGCGAAGTTGTACACATGCGCGCTGGGCAACATATTTCGGCAAGCAGCATCATGGAGGAGGCTAGCAACGAGCACCCATATCCATGTTTTGGTGGGAATGGGATTCGTGGCTTTGTTGCAAAGAACAGCCATGATGGGAGGCATTTGCTCATTGGTCGGCAGGGTGCATTATGTGGAAACGTGCAGCGAACAAACGGAAAATTTTATGCGACAGAACACGCGGTCGTTGTTACGCCAAGTGATTGCATAAATATTGATTGGGCATTTCACTTACTGACGCTAATGAATCTAAATCAGTATGCATCACAATCTGCTCAGCCCGGATTGGCTGTTGGGAAAATTGAGAGTTTAAAAATCCCCATCCCCTGCCCAGAAAGTCCCAAAAAATCGCTTGAAATCCAAGCCGAAATCGTCCGCATACTCGACAACTTTACCGAGCTCACCGCCAGGCTTGCCGCCGAGCTTACCGTCGAGCTTACCGCCCGAAAAAAGCAATACAAACATTATCGTGACCAGTTGTTGAGTTTTAAAGAAGGGAATGTGGAGTGGAAGGCGCTAGGAGAGATTGGCGTATTTATTCGTGGCAAACGTTTTACCAAAGCTGATTATGTTGAAGACGGTATCAGCGTTATTCATTACGGCGAGATATACACGCGTTACGGCGTTTCTACGACACGAGCTTATTCTCAGGTCAGAAACGATATGGCAGGGTCACTACGCTACGCAGAGCCGGGTGACGTGGTAATGGCCGGTGTTGGTGAGACTGTTGAGGATGTTGGTAAGGCGGTGGCGTGGCTCGGAAATGAAAAAGTTGCCATCCACGATGATAGCTACGCTTTTCGTCACTCAATGGACCCAAAGTTCATTTCTTATGTAATGCAAACAGCTAAATTCATCGATGAGAAAGCGAAGCATGTATCTCGCGGAAAAGTTAACAGATTGTTAACAGATGGCGTTGCAAAGGTTCGGATACCAGTTCCTTACCCGGACGACGCTGAAAAATCGCTTTCAGAGCAAGCACGTATCGTCGTCATACTGGACAAATTAGACGCCCTCATCAATTCCATCAGCGAAGACTTGTCGCGCGAAATTGCTTTACGCCAACGGCAATGCGAGCATTACCGTGACTTGCTGTTGCGTTTCCCCAAGTCGGAAGAGGTAGCAGCGTAATATGGGTAAGACTCTTAACGAAATTGCCCGAGAGCTGAAAGACATCAAGAAGAAGGTGCAGTTGATCTACGCCTTCAACGGCACGGGCAAGACGCGTCTGTCGCGGGAATTCAAGCAGCTAATCGCTCCAAAAGCGGATGCCAGTGAAGAAGGCGATAGCGCGGATCAACCTGGGCTATCACGCAACAAAATTCTCTATTACAGCGCCTTTACTGAAGATTTGTTCTATTGGGACAACGACCTGGCCGACGACGCCGAGCCCAAACTGAAAATCCAACCCAACACCTTCACGGATTGGGTGCTTATGGATCAGGGGCAGGATCAGAACATCATCACGACCTTTCAACGTTACACCAACGACAAGCTCACGCCACGATTCAATGCAGAGCGAAAAGAACAGGACAAGGATGGTAACGAGGTCACCATCAAGGCGTTCTCGGAAGTCACGTTCTCGATGGAACGTGGTGATACGACAAATTCGGGAAACCTGAAAATCTCCAAGGGTGAAGAAAGTAATTTCATCTGGAGTATTTTCTATACGCTGCTTGAGCAGGTGATCGGCGTGCTCAATGTCGCTGAACCGGCTGATCGCGAAATCGACCAATTTAATCAGCTGGAATATGTTTTTATTGATGATCCGGTCAGCTCTCTGGATGAGAATCACCTGATTCAGCTGGCGGTAAACCTGGGGCAATTGATCAATTCGAGTGAGTCGAGCATCAAATTCATCGTATCTACACACAACGCGCTTTTTTACAACGTTCTTTACAATGAGGTTGGGGCAAAGAGTGGCTATATTTTCAGCCGCTTGGATGATGGCACATTTGTGCACGAGGAAAAGAAGGGCGATTCGAACAAAAGCTTTTCTTATCACCTGCACATTAAAACGATTATCGAGCAAGCGGTCGCTACCAATAGCGTACAGCGCTACCATTTTGCGCTACTGCGTAATCTGTATGAAAAAACCGCTAACTTTCTGGGGTATCAAAAATGGTCTGAGCTGTTGCCGGAGGATAAAAAGGCTTACGCCGCTCGGGTTATGAATTTTTATCCCCACAACACCCTGTCCAACGAAGAGATTGCAGAACCTACACCGCCCGAAAAAGAGATGGTTGGCCTGCTACTTGAAAAACTGAACACCTACGGCTACTGGCAGCAGAATAAAGAGAATGTTTGATAAAATATTTCCCCAGCTGGCAGCTGGAACAGAAAGCATTTGCCGAGTGTAAAAATTCAATAGGCAGCAGCGTATCGAGTCCGATTTAGACCGAGAAGCGAAAAAGCTGTTGCAAAAAAGGGACGCGCCAGAATGAGCGACTACAAAGCCATTGCCGAACTGAAGAACTTCATCGTTTTGGAGCAATACCAAAAGGAATGGCCGGTTGCCGAGAGCTATCAGAGCGAAGGCGATCTGGAGCGTGAGTTCATTGAGGACTTGAAGAAACAGGGCTACGAATATCTACCCGGCCTGAACACGTCTCAAGCCCTATTGGCCAACATGCGCGTGCAGCTACAGACCCTCAACAGCGCGCAGTTTTCCGACAGTGAGTGGCAGCGCTTTGTCGAAACCTGGCTGGACAGGCCCAGCGATGGCATCGTCGAGAAAACCCGCAAGATTCACGACGACTACATTTACGACTTCGTCTTCGACGATGGCCGTATCCAGAACATCTACCTGTTGGACAAAAAAAAAGTCCTGCGCAACAAGGTGCAGGTGATCAAGCAGTTCGAGCAAACCGGCAGCCACGCCAATCGCTACGACGTGACGATTCTGGTCAATGGTCTACCCTTGGTGCAGGTGGAATTGAAGAAGCGCGGCGTAGCGATTCGTGAGGCCTTCAATCAGGTGCACCGCTACAGCAAGGAAAGCTTCAATAGCGCGAACTCCCTGTTCAAGTACCTGCAACTGTTCGTGATTTCCAACGGTACTGACAGTCGTTACTTTGCCAACACCACCCAGCGCAACAAGAACAGCTTCGACTTCACCATGAACTGGGCGAAGGCGGATAACAGCCTGATCAAGGATCTGAAAGACTTCACCGCCACTTTCTTCCAGAAAGACACCCTGCTGAAAGTGCTGCTGCGCTACTCGGTCTTCGATACCAGCAACACGCTGCTGGTGATGCGCCCGTACCAGATCGCCGCCACGGAGCGCGTTCTATGGAAGATCAACTGCGCGTTTCAGGCCAAGAAGTGGAGCTCGCGCGAAGGCGGCGGCTTCATCTGGCACACTACCGGCTCCGGCAAGACGCTCACCAGCTTCAAGGCCGCTCGCCTGGCTACCGAGCTGGAGTTCATCGATAAGGTGTTCTTCGTGGTGGACCGCAAGGATCTGGATTACCAGACCATGAAGGAGTACCAGCGCTTTTCCCCGGAAAGTGTCAACGGTTCGGACAGCACGGCGGGCCTGAAACGTAACCTGGACAAGGACGACAACAGGATCGTCGTCACCACCATCCAGAAGCTCAACAACCTGATGAAGAGCGAGCCTGACCTGCCCATCTACGGCAAGCAGGTGGTCTTCATTTTCGACGAGTGCCACCGCAGCCAGTTTGGTGAAGCGCAAAAGAACCTGAAGAAGAAGTTCAAGAAGTTCTATCAGTTCGGCTTTACCGGCACGCCAATCTTTGCAGGCCACAACGCGTTAGGTGCAGAAGATACGGCAAGGGTGTTTGGCCTTGAATTGCATTCGTACGTGATCACCGATGCGATTCGCGACGAAAAGGTGCTCAAGTTCAAGGTCGATTACAACGATGTGCGGCCGCAGTTCAAGGCGATTGAAACTGAGCAGGATGAGACAAAAATTAGCGCGGCGGAAAACAGACAGGCCTTATTGCACCCCGAGCGTATCCGCGAGATCACGCAGTACATCCTGAACACCTTCCGGCAGAAAACCCACCGCCTGCAAGCGGGCAATAAGGGTTTCAACGCCATGTTCGCGGTCAGCAGCGTGGAGGCCGCCAAGCTGTACTACGAGTCTTTCAAGGAACTGCAGAAAGACAGTGACAAGCCGTTGCGGGTGGCTACTATCTTTTCGTTCGCGGCCAATGAGGAGCAGGACGCGGTCGGCGAGATCGAGGACGAGAGCTTCGACGTTTCTGCCATGAACAGCACCGCCAAGGAGTTCTTGAACTCGGCCATTGCGGACTACAACGCGTTGTTCAAATCCAACTTCAGTGTCGACAGCAAAGGCTTTCAGAACTACTACCGCGATCTGGCCAAGCAGGTCAAAGCGAGGGAAGTCGACCTGTTGATCGTGGTGGGCATGTTCCTCACCGGCTTCGATGCGCCCACACTCAACACGCTGTTCGTCGACAAGAATCTGCGCTATCACGGCCTGATACAGGCCTATTCTCGTACCAACCGGATCTTTGATGCGACCAAGACCTTCGGCAACATCGTGACCTTCCGCGATCTGGAACAGGCAACCATCGACGCTATCACCTTGTTCGGCAACAGCAATACCCGAAACGTGGTGCTGGAGAAGAGCTACAAGGAGTACATGGAGGGCTTTACCGATGTGCTGACGGGTGAGGCGCGGCGTGGTTTCGTTGAGATCGTTTCCGAGCTGGAACAGCGTTTCCCCCACCCTGCGACGATTGAAAAAGAGTCTGACAAAAAGGCCTTTGCCAAGCTGTTTGGCGAGTATTTGCGCGTTGAGAACGTGCTGCAAAACTACGATGAGTTCGCCAGTCTGAAGGCATTGCAAAGCGTGGACATGAACGATTCTACGGCGGTCGAGGCGTTCAAGGCTCAGCATTATTTAAAGGATGAAGACCTTGTCGCGCTGCAAGCGATCAAGATGCCGGCGGAGCGGAAAATCCAGGATTATCGTTCGACCTATAACGATGTGCGCGATTGGCTGCGCCGGGAAAGAGCGGGCGCTGAAAAGGAAAAATCCACCATTGATTGGGATGACGTGGTATTTGAAGTGGATCTGCTCAAATCGCAGGAAATTAATCTGGATTACATTTTGGAGCTGATCTTCGAGCACAACAAGAAGATTAAGAGCAAGTCGGATCTAGTGGATGAGGTGCGCCGGGTGGTTCGTGCCAGCTTGGGTAATCGCGCCAAAGAAGGCTTGCTGGTGGATTTCATCAATCGGACCAATTTGGATCAGATTGGCGATAAGGCAAGCGTGATCGACACCTTCTTCAGCTTTGCTCAAGTGGAACAGCAACGTGAGGCTGCCGAGCTGATAGACAGCGAGAACCTCAACGCCGACGCGGCCAGACGCTTTATCACTACCTCACTGAAACGGGAGTTTGCCAGTGACAATGGCACCGAGCTCAATGCTGTGCTGCCTAAAATGAGTCCGCTGAATCCGCAATACCTGTCAAAAAAGCAGAACGTCTTCCAGAAAATCTCTGTTTTTGTTGAGAAGTTTAAGGGCGTGGGTGGGTCGGTTTAATTACCCTCCATTCGCCCGGAATCCTTCAAGATATTCGTGTGGCCAAGCGCGGCCCCGTGTATTTACCTGACCTCGACTCGAGCGGATGTCAGTCGATATGGCCTCAGATTCGTCTGCTTTTGGCCGTTCTCCGCCGGTCGTCACTACGGCGTGTGCTGGTCAGGTCGAATGCAATTCGACTGGTCAGTGACAATGCAAATGGTCAAGTCCATGCAATTACGCAGGCTCACATTAAAAACCGACGAACGACCACCCGCCTATGGAAAACCACCGGGTTCCAAGGTCTTCCAGCGCTACCGATTGGCGCAAGAGTCGCCCCCAAAATACTGTTGACCGCGAGCAGAACGAGCGCTAAACCAGAACTGTACAAGCGCTGTCCTCGACAGCACCCAGGTAGCCAGAACCTTTGAGGCTACGCCACATTCTGGTGGTTCACCCCCAAGTGCGATTAGCGTCCGGCGGCTCGCACGGTCACAGCGATGTGATGGATGCCTACTTCTCAGCTTTGCCCATTGCGGCAACTCATGCCTTCTCCTGGCTGCTCTGCAGCAATTTATTCGCTTGGCCATTTCTTGCGCCAACCTGTTGCCCGTCTCTTTGCCCCCTAAAGAGACGGGCACATATCACACTGCTGCAGCCCTGCTCGCACGGGCCTTTGCGGCTTTCCCCCTCGTGACAATCGGCGTGACAAACACCGAAGTCACCAGCAACAGCGATGCCGATGATGGTGCCGCAGCCCAAGGAATGGACTGCACCTGACTGACAGTCAGGCACGCCCCGGTCATCGCCTCATTGCCTTCACCCGACTCAGGATCTCGCGGCACCGGTCTCGTCAGCCAGTGCAGCCTCCACCCGCCCACTTCTTCGGAAGTGCTCAGGAGGCCAGATCATGAGGTGCCCAAGCTCCCGGTCGTAAGGAGCCGTCAGTCCCACGTGAGTGGACAAACCTCACAGGTCGCAGGGGCCTTGATCCCTGATAACACTCAACAACCGTGGCGGGATTAGTGAGGACGAAGTCGATAATCTCAGGAGAATGGCGATGCAACTGTTCGAAGCGTTCGAGCCACCACAACCATTGCTGGAATACCAACAGGCGCCACTGCCCTACCCGGTCAAAGCACTGGGGGATCTGTTGGGCCCTGCGGTCGAACGACTGGCCGACGTGATCGGCGTACCCTGCGCCATGGCAGCACAATCGGTGCTCGCCAGCGCTGCTCTGGTGAGCCAGAGTCATGCCAATGTCCAACTCGACGGTCGAACCTATCCGCTGTCCCTCTACCTACTGACGGTGGCGTCCTCGGGTGATCGCAAAAGCGCGGTGGATCAGCTGGCACTGAAGGCGGCGCGCGACTGGGAGCGACAGCAGTGGATCCGGTACGCGGAAAAGCTCAAAGCTTATCGCGCCGCTACCAGCAACATGACCAAACCCAAAACCTCAAAGAAACACGCGGAGGCGGAAGGCGGCGAAGTATCCGAGCCAGTACCGCCGAGACTGATCATTGCCGAGCCCACTATCGAGGCCCTGGTCAAAAGTCTGTGCCATGGTTTGCCCAGCATGGGCTTGTTCAATGACGAAGGTGGCCAGTTCTTGGGCAGCAGCACCATGAGCAAAGAGAACCTACTCAAGGCGATCACCACTTTGTCGACGTTGTGGGATGGCAGCCCGATCGACCGGGCACGCTCCATGGCCGGGGAAAGCCTTCGGGCTTATGACCGCCGCCTCAGCCTGCACCTGATGCTGCAGCCCTACCTGGCCAACCAGCTATTCAAAGACCCGGTGATCAATGGCCAAGGCATCCTCGGCCGTTGCCTGATCAGTTGGCCCGAGCGCCTGGCCGGCCAGCGACTCTACAAGGCAATCGACCTGACCCGAGATGCAAAAGTCCAGCGCTACCAACAGCGGATCACCGCCCTGCTGCAAAAGCCCTGGTCGCTTCACAAGGATGGATCACTCAATCCCGCCACCCTGGAGCTGACTGCCCATGCCCGCCGGGCCTGGATTGATATTCACGACACCATCGAGTGCCAGTCTGGCGAGTTCGGCGAGCTGGCCGGCGTCCAGCCTGTCGCGGGCAAGGCCGCGGCGAATGTACTGCGCATCGCGGGCGTGCTGGCCATGGTTGAAGAGGCCAGTGTGTTGGACGAAGCACACATCCAGCGCGCCTCCACGTTGATGGATTACTACCTGGCCGAGATTCAGCGCCTGACCGAACAGGAGCCGGTCAATAGCCGACGCGAAGAAGCGGATCGGCTGCTGCGCTGGTTGGCGCAGAAAGGCTGGACCCACTTCACCGTCCGCGACGTCAATCGCAACGGTCCTCGTTTTGCCCGCAAGAGCGCTGACCATACCGCCTCTTTATTGGTCGCGCTGATCACTCATCGCTGGCTGAGCAGCCGCGACGGAAAAACCTTCGAGGTCCGCCATGTTTCGCCTCAATGACGCGGTGCGTCGCTACCAGGCGCAACAACAACCGCAACCCGAATCGCGGCGTGTCGCCGCTGCTGTCGCCACCCTGTCGCCACGCGCCAGGCCAGAAGCGACGCGGGTTGTCGCCACTGTCGCCGCTGTCGCCACACCACCACTGGAGCCTACCCACCTCGCCCGGCTGATCGAGCAACTGCGTGAGGAAGGGGCACTGTTGCAACACCACGAGAACGCCCTCCTGATCCGCCCGACACACTGGCAGCAGGTGGACAGGATCAGCCCCCACTGGAAAGCCCTGCTGCGCTTTCTGCAAACAAATGAAAACGGTGATGATGATGGCTCTAGTCGGTCGGCGTGATGGTCGTAACTTTGGCTACGGTCGTCAGCTGAGCTATGCCGGCCCACAAGCGCTCAAGGATCTGTTTGCCGGCGGCCACTTCGCCACGGTCAAAGCGCATAGCGATCGCTGGCAAGCATTCGTGTGTTGGTGTCGATCAGAGGACGGCCCCGGTTACAACGATGCGCGCCAGATCGATCGCCGGACGCTGCAAGACTACGCCGCGTATCTGCGCCAGCAGATCCAGCAAGGTGAACTCTGCATCGCGACCGCGCAGAACCGCCTGAGCAGCGTCAACCGCACCCTCGCTGCGCTGCGCGGTGATCAGGACGTGAGGATCGCCAGTCCGAGTCAGACGTTGGGACAGAAGCGCTCGAACGTACGCACCTGCGCACCGGATGGCCAAGACCGCAAACAAGTGCAGCGAGTGATTGAGGCGCTTGGCGAACAGCAACACGAGCGGGTGGCGGCAATTGTCCTTTTGGCGCGAGAAACCGGTATGCGCCTGCGCGAAGCGATCCTGGCCGATCTGCCGCGCTTGCAACGCGAGGCCGAACACTTAGGCCGCATCAACATCCAGGACGGCACCAAAGGCGGCCGCTCAGGCGCATCAGCACAGCGGTGGATCGCAGCAACTCAGGAGGTGAAGACGGCGCTACAGTTCGCTCGGAATGCGTCGCCGCCCGGCAGCCGCAACTTGTTGGCCCGAGACGAAAACTACGCCGCGTTCATGCAACAGACCGTGCTCCCCGCCCGCGAAACACTGCATGAACACGGGCTGAAGGGTTTCCATGAGCTGCGAGCGGCCTACGCCTGCGAACGTTACGAGCAGCTCACTGGCCACGCGGCTCCGGTCAATGGTGGTCACTGCTATCGCATTGCCCGCGACCTTGATCAACAGGCGCGCCAACAGATCAGCCTTGAACTCGGGCATAACCGGATCGATGTGATGTCGGCCTACATTGGAGGTCGAGCATGACCAAGTCCTTCGATATGGCGCTGTTCCTGAGCGGCGTACTGACCGGCTCGAAGGTCACGCAGCAACGACACCTACGGCAAGCCCGAATCATGCAAGCGGCCATTCAACAGCGATGGCAGCGAGACAATCCCTGGACCTGGCAGCTCAAGCATGTGCGCTGGTTTCTGGCTCACCATCTGAAGGGGCATTCCGATGCTACCCGGTATTACTATCGGCTCACGGCCCTATTGGTCTGGAAGCGATTAGGGAACGGCCGAGAATTACTGATTGGTCGCTCAATAATTCGTGAGTAGGCAGCCCAGCAACCTCACTTGCCCACTTCATTTATCTCAGCGTGGACATTCTCTTGATGGATGGGCCTGTTCGCAGGATACCGCTGCAACGGAAAAAATCGTCCAGGAGCAGACGTTCGAGGCAGGGTCGATGCGGCCAGTCAGCTATTCCGATCAGCTTAAGAAACTACTGCGCGATTGAATTTAGGCTTCCTTCCTTGCTTCGCTTACAGCGTCTGGTTTACGCCCTGCCATGAGAAAACTTCCGACAAACCAAATAAATGAGGCAATTAGAGATGCGACTATACCGAACCCGAACCCGATGAACCGTTCCTTCCAAATGCCAGCATTTGTACGGTCTTCTTGCGCCCGGAACAGAGCTTCGACCACCGCCCTATTGGACTCAACAAGAGGTTGTAATTTTTCCTGTTCTGTTTTTAGCTTAGAAATATTATCTTCCGTTTCTCGGAGAGAAGCTTGTTGCATCTTCACAAAAGAAAGTAGCTGCCGAATATTCTGCTCCGTGTCTTCCAGCTGACTAATTTGCAAACCATAATTATTATTCTCAAGTCTTTTAGCTTCTCGATTAGACTTGTCAATATAGTCAAAATATATAGTCGACACAGTCATTATAACAGTCACCGCGGCGGTAACCGAGGCAGTTAGAAATGGCTTCAGCTTGAATATTTCTACCCAGAGCCTTGCTGACGCCTGAATCAAAGAACTCGTCATGCTTTTCGCGCTCTAGTAATTAAATTATTAATGTCAATTAAAATATGGCAACTCTTGAACAATCGCCTACTGCTGCGAGGAACTGTTACTGCAGAGCAACCGTGTGCCGCCATCCGAGTGCATAGAGAGTGGATTCTGGCTTTAAAACCTTTAAGCCTCCTCAGGCTCAGCATACACTTTGTTTTGTTGGCAATACAATGAAAGCTCCGCCTCATAAATGTCGCCATCTAATAAATCATACAGTTCCGGCGTGACTTTTGAGTAGTTCCCCACGCCATAACCACCTATATAAACGTCCTCGGTCTCCCCAGCTTCTGCAATGGGTTCGTATAATTCAATCCCTTCAAAACCATGTGGCAGGGCCGCTCTTAGAATCTGTACCTTGTGGTCAACAGGAAGCATAGGATTTAAGGCAATGGTCCATACTTCCGGTGGCGAAAGTTTCGCACTGCCAAAGATTGAGGCTATGGGTATCCCAGAGGCTCGGAGGGCATTTTTTATCTCTTTATAGTTTGGGTGTAAGTGATTTATTCCAACGGCCCAATTTTTCCAGTCAAGATTTGGATTTTTTAAGCTCTCTGGCTTGTGGGCTGTAACTGGCGACTTCAACTCTGCTAGCTGCGAAATACGCTTTTCTATTTCACTTAAGCGGTTATCCTGCACTGTATCCTTATCAATCCTTACGACAGATGCTGATTTTTTGCTTATATACTCATGATAAAAGGTATCTTCTTGGAGCTCGGCACGAAATTTTGTCTGCAGTAAAAACAGAGCACCAAGAAATATAGGCACATTAATAATTGCAGCTATTACCAGCGCGCCCCTCTCCCAACTTTGTGCGTCGAGGGATAAAGTCGCGGTAAGAAATATTGAGTCAGTAAGTACCAATCCTACAAGCCAAGCACCCAAAAGCTGTATCGGCTTCGTGATTTTATGTGGTTCTAATTTTTGGTCTGCCATATCTGCTCGTTCGGTGTAAAAAATTTTCGAGTGCGTTTTTTTAGCATCTAGCTGCGGTAGGTTTTAGACAACATCTGGCTTTCAATCATCGTTGCCAACCGATAAGTCCACTCGAGAAGTACAATATTGCAGAATGATTTCACTCGAGCGCTGTCAAGCCAGGCTACTATTTCGCCATCAGACTGTCTACTCAGTCCCTCTAGCAGTTGTGCCGGGTGCCTAGCGTCACTTGCTGGCCTTGATCTGCTCCCGCCCCGCACAATAATCAATTGAATGAACTCCGAGCCCTGACTGCCAGGGCCAAAACCCGCCGCACGGAGAGGGGCATTCCGCGCATTGCCATGGTCCAGGGCAGATCCCGAGCACATACTGGCTGCGGTCTATGACCCGATAATCAATCTGATCCCGCAAGGCAGCAAAACCATGACCGTAGGCGACCGCACGCTGCGGTATGACCCGACGACGTATTTCGTCATGTCCATCGAGTTGCCAGCGCTGGGCACGGTGCACCCTGAGTCTGGCGAGCAGTACCTGGCGGTCAGCCTCACACTCGATCCGACAGTGCTATCCACGCTGTTGGCCAACCTGCACAAACCAGTTGGCCGCGATGAAACCGACGCTGGTTTTCGGTGGCAGCACTCACGCCCGAGCTGATAGACGCCAGGGTGCGCATGGTGCGTTTGATGGACAACCCTGACGCCATCTCGGCCCTCGCCCCCGTTTACGAGCGTGAAACTCTGTTCCTTGTGCTGCAAGGCCCCACCGGCTGGATGCTACGGGAGATCGCAGCACTGGATACCGTGGCCATGCAGTGGGCTCGTCGAGACTTTGCCGAACCTATCAGACACCGACAGCCTAGTGATTGCTGCCTTTGGGATAGAGCCACTACCTCGTGGCTGGCAGCTATCGGCTCAGAGTGTGCAAAAAAGCTCATGGCCTCGTACTCTTGGAGTATCGACGTTTGTTCGCTGAGCGATCGCACGGTCAGGACCATGGCTTGCATCGGTAAAGACCTGGAACACGTCAACACTGTTTTACACTCTCTTGGATGGGCCAAAACCAGCTTTTTTAGGCCGACAGCACCTTCATCAAACCGTTAGTACCGATGATTTTCATGATCCATTTCAAGATGTAGGCGAGCACATTCAAGCTCATCTCTGCATTTACCCCTGCCAGCTTCGCGTCAAGAAATGCGTCGCCCCACCCATTGTTTGAGCGTCCCGAAGATATGTTAAACCGTTCGTTTGCGACTCCGCACCTTCAGGATAATCAGCGATTAGAGTGGGTTATGATTCGTTACGTTAGATATTTAGTCATGGAGAAAAAATGAATTATTTGAAAGAGTTCAGCTCTTGGATTGATGAACGCCATTGGATTGAATTTTCGGCTGAATTTTTTAATGAAATGGGCTGGAACTGTATTGAAAGCGAAAACTCTAGTTATGTGGTTGAGGCTGATGGAAAAAGGTATTTTTTGAGTGCTCGGCATAATGCGGGAAATGGAGCTATCGGCACAGAGAAGGAGTTAGATATCCTTGACAGGATTGATACATGCAATGCCGATGGCTTTATTGGATTTTATTCTGGAAACTATAGCACCGGACTGTATGTTAGATTGAAATCCCTTGGCGTGCCATTTGTATTATTTAACGGTGCTCGCATTGCGATTTACATGGCATATGCTAGATCTTTTTTCGTTGATAAATACTTTGGTAATGGAGAGCGTGCAGGCCGGATTATTTGGAGATACTATAACAATAAAGATACAGACAAACCGCTTAAGCCTCTTCTTTGCGTGTGTGGCTGCGGCAAAGATATTCTAGAGGTAAAAAACATTTCGTACTCATTGGTACTGCTGGAGCAATATGAAAATCAACTTTATTTCCTTTATGGTTTGAAGTCGTGTCTAGCTCAATTTGATGGCAACACTTATTGTGGCTGGGTAGAAATAAATCAAATTTTGCACCCGGACCAATTTGCGTCTTGGAACAGACTAGTTTCTAATTATATTTCAGACAATCCTTCGTTAGATTTATCCAATTTTCACCCCGCCCGCCGAGAGTTTATGTGTAGACTGATGCAGCGCATGCGGCCTGTCAATGCCGGCTTTTTCATGGAGGCTATGTCTTTTCAATGAAAATATTCAACCAGTTGAGCCCAGATGACTGGGAAAATTTTGCATATTACTACCTTGAAAGCAAAGGTTATCTGATTATTGACGAGCCTTCGGTAGGTCCCGATGGAGGAATCGATTTAAAGGTAGAGATAGGCGGCGTGTATTGTCTCGTAAGCTGCAAGAATTATGTTCACTCAGACAAAAGTGTGGTTGCCAATAATGAACGCTCGGTTCGCGATAGACTTAGGCAACACGGAACGAATAAATTTATCGGATTTTATTCTACAAGGGCTGACAAATCATTAATTTCATATCTCGACGAGAAACATGTGGACTATACAATCGTCGATGGCGATGAGATTGCAAGGGAGCTTCCGAACTTGCCATTTTCTGTCATTCAGGCATTGATGAATGCTGGTCGAGTGCTTCAATCAAAAACTTTTGGTGAAGAGCATCGAGGCCTGCTGTGTAAGTGTGGTTGTGGCCTGGATCTTCTTATTGGTGGAAATGCAGCATCTGCAGCCATATATTTAATTTTCGAAGAGGGGGAGTATAGCATGGAATGGCGATTGCTCGACCATATGCTAGGTGGCGAGGAAAAACAGTCGAGAATTTTTTTACTGGAGAGTCTGTTTGATTTGAGAGGTGTGAATAGATTCATTGATGTCATGGATGAAGAATGTAGGAAGTCTTCATTTCAGGCGTCTAAAGATTTTGATAAGTGCTACTCAGAGCTTCTAGAGCTAAGTCATCAGATGATATATACATCTGACTTAACGGAACATGAGCAATTCAATTGATGATTCGTGTAAGTTCTGTACGAAATCCTTTAAGGCCATCACAGCAGATGAGCACTAGGGTTCAGTGGAGTTCGCGCCCATCGAAGACAGGATAGTCTCGATGGTACATCGATAAGACACACCCAGTACAGTCTAGGCTCTGTACGAAAAATAGTGTCCTAAACACAGCGTGGCGCAGGCCCATGAGACCATCGCCGCGATGGCTTTTCGCGAGTTTGTAAAAGCGCGTGACAATGCGCCGATTTCTCTTCAGCCATCCGTACTTATGCTTCATGAACTCCACATTCAAAGCTCTTAGCTGATCTCGGAGACTGTGCTTCCGATTCCCTCATGAGCCAGCCCGCCATAATGCGATCCGACGGATCTACTACAGGCTTTAGGTTGATGATTTACCAACGACATCAAGAAGAAAAACTAGAGCATCCGCAGCAGGATTTCAGATGCCTACATCAACAAATGACATGAAACAGCTTTTGATTAGCCGCATACCTGAACCGCGGCGGGCGCCTATCAATGTAGTGGTGTTGTACCTCACGCCTAGCAAGCCGAAAGCTAACGCAATTACGAACACAAAGCCAAACGACTTCACTCCCAAAGTGACGCAGCTCAGGCAATCAATCGCAATATTAGGCTTGGCAATGTCCGCTTCTTGCCCAGGCTGTGTAAAAACGCATTCACGTTTTTTTGGTCCGCGTTTTTTACGTAAAATCTGATTCCGCGCGGCGCCTCAGCAGACTCAGAATTTATGCAGGGGCGCTTTTTTCAGGCTGCTGTCAGATACAGCCAGCGCTCAAAAACGTTTTTACACAGCCTCGGCCGATTTCTGCCTGTCGCCACCAGCGACTATGGGCAGTTCACTGCCAATCATAGTTACAAAGCGTGCTGGTCAGATCGAATGAAACGGGAGGTCAAGTGGAGTGCAGTATTCCAATTGGTATTCCAACTAAAAATCAAGAACGTCATTAATGTTATAAATCAATATCTTACCGATCGAATTCAAATTCCCCCGGCCCACCAATCGAGACACCAACGAAACCCGCCCAGTGCGGGTTTCGCTGCATCTGGGGTTTCATATGTTGTTGAAGGTTGTAGTGGATTCATGCCGATTCGCGCCCGCTTCAGCAGCTTTTCAGCAACATCTCTCTCCGGCGTTCTGCCGACCTAACACATCCCCCTACCCCCGCTCCTTCCTCAAATGCTCGACTATTCTGGTGGTCGCCCCCCTCGTCTAGTGGGCGGCGGCAAAACCGCAAACTGCGCTTTGCCGTTGCTTCTCTAAATCGGTCGGGTCGGCACCTGCCTGCCATTGAACGACTCAACGCTTCACCCCCCATTCGACTCAGGAGATAACAATGAATAAGAACATTTCTCGTCGTAGCGGAGGTCAGATTTTGGTGGATGCGTTGCGCATCCATGGCGTCAAAAGAGCCTTTTGTGTGCCTGGCGAAAGTTACCTGGCAGTCCTCGATGCTCTGTATGACGTGCGCGAAGAAATCGATCTGGTCGTCTGCCGCCAGGAAGGCGGTGCAGCCTATATGGCAGAAGCCTATGGCAAGCTCACCGGAGAGCCGGGCATCTGTTTCGTGACCCGAGGTCCGGGCGCGACAAACGCTTCTGTTGGCGTTCACACAGCGTTTCAAGACTCTTCGCCCATGATTTTGTTCATCGGCCAAGTCGCTCGTGATCAACAGTACCGCGAAGCTTTTCAGGAAGTTGATTTCCGCCAGATGTTTGGCCCCCTCGCGAAATGGGTCGTACAAATAGATGACACCAGCAGAATTCCCGAGCTGATAAGTCAGGCATTCCATCGAGCGGTCAACGGCAGACCCGGACCTGTAGTGGTCGCCCTGCCAGAAGACATGTTGACCGAGATGGCGGAGGTCAGTGATGCCGGGGCGTTCAAGCGAGTTGTGATGACGCCGGCAGTCGAGCAAATGGCAGCAATGGAGCAACTGCTGCAGCAATCCGAGCGTCCATTGATGGTGCTGGGAGGCAGTGGTTGGGATACCGAGTCAGTACACAACATTCAGTGTTTTGCTGAACAGCAGAACCTCCCGGTTGCGGCCTCTTTCCGCTGCCAGGATCTGTTCGACAATCGTCACCCCAACTACGCCGGCGACCTTGGGTTCGCGGCGTCTGCCCAACTGACCGCAGCGGTGAAAGAGGCTGATCTACTGCTGGTGGTTGGCTCCAGAATGGGGGAAGTGTCGACGGGTGGATACGCAGCGTTGGACATCCCCGTACCCAAACAAACCCTGATCCATGTCCACCAGGGTATTGAGGAACTGGGTCGGGTGTACCAGCCGACACTGGCTATCAACAGCAGTATGTCGAGTTTCGCAACAGGGGCAGCGAAGCTGACAACCGACACGTCTCAACGACACAGTGAATGGACGCGGTCACTGAATGAAAACTATCAAGGCAACCTGCAATGCCCTGCCTCCCCCGGCGATGTTCAACTGGCCGAAATCATCAACTGGCTAAATCGGCGACTTCCCGATGACGCCATTCTTACCAACGGCGCTGGCAACTATGCCGTATGGCTTCAACGCTTTTATCAGTTCCGCCATTACCGCACTCAGCTAGGACCTACCAACGGCTCTATGGGTTATGGCGTCCCCGCTGCGGTGGCCGCCAAACTGACTTGCCCGGACCGACTGGTGGTTTCATTTTCCGGGGATGGCTGTTTCTTGATGAACGGCCAGGAAATAGCAACCGCCGCTCAATATGGCGCCAATGTGATCTTTATTGTGATCAACAACGGTATGTACGGAACAATCAGAATGCACCAGGAACGGAATTATCCTGGACGGGTTTCAGGAACCGAATTGCATAACCCGGATTTCTCGGCACTAGCACGGGCTTATGGGCTCCACGGCGAAGTCGTCACCCGTACCTGCGAGTTTGCACCAGCGTTCGAACGCTGCGTGAGCGCATCCGGCGCTTCGTTGATCGAAGTCAGGATCGATCCTGAGGCCCTGACACCACGGATGAGCCTGACGCAAATCCGAGAACAATCACGCAAACAGTAATCGGCAGGCAGTGCCCTCTGACGGAGGGCGCTTCGGGGGAGTGCCGTCTTTGCATCGGATAATGAAACCAAGCCCTTCTACACTCAACCCGCACCACAGCCCAAAACACCCACCAAACGAGCGCCCATGACCACCCTCAAAGAACGCTTGAAGCAAGGCAAGGATGCTCGCAAGCTCTGTTCCCGCAGCGCGCAGGCGTCCGTAGGAAAAATAAATCGTGACCCGCTGCCGCTGATCAAAGCATCGAGTGAGGGCCGCATTAACTCGCTGGTCGAACTGCGGTATGGGCGCATGCTGGTGTCGCCATTTACCTTCTATCGCGGCAATGCCCTGCTGCACGCCCATGACCTGGCTGGTACGCAGAACATGGGGTTGGTGGCGCCGATTTGTGGCGACAGTCACTTGATGAATTTTGGTGGGTTTGCCACGCCTGAACGCAATCTGTTGTTCAGCGTCATTGATTTCGACGAAGCCCATCCCGGGCCATGGGAATGGGACTTGAAACGGCTGGTGGCGAGTTTCGTGGTGGCTGCGCGCGACCTGCGCCATGGCGATACGGTCGAAGAAACAGTCTGCCGCCGGGTGGTCGGCGCCTACCAGCAGACCATGCATGAGTGCGCCGACCAAAGCGTGCTGGAAACCTGGTACGAATCCATCACTTATGACGATTTGCTGGAGCAGGCGCGCAAAAGCACGCTGGAACATGTACAGCGCTCCATAGAGAAAGCTGAACGACGCACCCATGCCGAACTGCTGCCGAAGATCAGTGAACGTGACGCAAAAGGCCGTCTGACTATTCGTGATGACCTGCCGGAAATGTTCCACCTGCACAAAAACATCACGTTGCTGGATGCCGACGATGACTGGCTACGTCTCTCGGACTGGCGGCCGCTCTACGACACACTCATGCGCGACTATCGAGCCACGCTGCAAGCCGATCGCCAGGACCTGTTATCGCGTTTTCATGTCCATGATATGGCGTTCAAAGTGGTAGGTGTCGGCAGTGTCGGCACGCGCTGCCTGGTGGCGCTGCTGACCGATGAAAAGGAGTCCCCGCTGTTCCTGCAATTCAAGGAAGCACGGCGTTCGGTACTCGCCGATTACGTGAAGACAAAATCACGGGTGCGCCACAATGGTCAACGCGTGGTCGATGGCCAGCGGTTGATGCAATCGGCCAGCGACCTGTTCCTGGGATGGACCACCGGGCCTAACGGACGTCACTTCTATGTGCGTCAGCTGCGCGACATGAAAATCTCCGCGGAACTCGAAAACTTCGATGCAGAGACTTTCGCTGCCTACGGGCTCGTCTGCGGCCGCGCATTGGCCCGCGCCCATGCCAGATCGTCCGGTTGCGCCGCGCAGATCAGCGGCTACATCGGCAAGGGCGACGCGTTGGCGGATGCGCTATTCAAGTATGCGCAAAGCTACACCAAACAGAATGAGCGCGACTTCGAACGCTTCCAGATGGCCTGCCGCAAGGGGCGTTTGCGGGCGCGATCGGAAGCCGACTTTGCGGCGGATCATTTGCCGTAGCGAGTTTCGGCGCCGGGAAGCGGGCCTTCATCGAAATGAATTTTTCTTCACCCCATGGCCCCGTGCCAACCGGTACATTGCGCTCGCTCATTCAAGAAACTATGGTTTGCCCGCCTTCCCGCGGGCTTTTTTTTGCCTGCTTTTTGCGGCGCTGCCGTTTATCTTCGAGCGACGGCGACGGCAAAGGCAGTACCTTTATCGTGCCCCTGCCGTTGGCGGTTTGAATTTTTCGCATGCTCTTCACGTTTTGTTAAGCATTCACTCCGTACGCTAAGACTCCCCGCTTCTCCGTCGGTCACAAGAAGTCTATGTCGCGCTCAACCTCTTCACTGTTTCTGCTTGCCGCCCTGCTGTTTTTCTTCGCCTTGGGCAATCACCAACTGCAAGGCTCCACCGAGGCCAGGGTCGCCGGGATCGCCATGGAAATGCACTTGGATAACGACTGGGTAACGCCCCGGTTATTCGGTGAACCTTTTCTGGAGAAACCGCCCCTGAGTCTGTGGCTCGATGCCGGGGCGATCCACGCATTCGGTGGCACACCATGGGCCGTACGGTTGGTGTCGGCATTTGCCGGGTTATTCAGCGTGATGGTCCTTTACGCGATGTTGCGGCGATTGGGTCGGCCCAAGGCGATCGCCTGGACGGCGGGGATTCTGCTGGCGACCATGGCCAGTTACTGGAGCAACGTACGCAGCGTCGGTGAAGACGCGTTACTCGCCCTGGGTGTGACTATGGCGCTGTTGGCGTTCTTTCAAGGGCATCGACGCGCAAACCTCGCCAACGCCTTGCTATTTGCCGTGGGGATTGCCATCGCAACGTTGAGTAAAGGCGTGTTGGGCCTGGCGATGCCAGGGGCGGTGATCTTTGCGTTTCTGCTGGCCGAGAGCCTGATGGACAAACGCCTGAAGGTCTCGGACTGGCTACGCCCCGGCCTGTTGACGCTGTTGGGTTTGGTGCCGCTGATGATCTGGCTGGCGATGCTGTACCTGCGTGGCGGCACCCAGGCCTTGTCGGAAGTGCTGCTGACCAACAGTGTCGGACGCTTCAGCGGCTCCTTTGTCGAAGCGGGGCATTACGAGCCGTTCTATTACTACCTGGCCAAACTGCCAGAAGCTTTTCTGCCGTGGAACATTCTGGTGTACCTGGGGCTGTGGCATTTCCGCAAAAGCCTGATGGCCAATCGGTACCTGTTGTTCTTCACGCTGTGGATACTGGCGCAGTTCGTCATGCTGAGCCTGGCCTCGAGCAAACGCACCGTGTACCTGATGTCCATGACACCCGCGGCGGCGGTCATCGCTGCCGAGTACGCGAGCGTCCTGTATGAAAGGCTCAAGGCACGGGAAACCGCCTCGACGTTACTTGGCCGCATTGCCCGCCACCGTCAGGCCATGGCCGTCGGCGCGATGACCGTGGTGGTTGCAAGTTACCTCGCCGTCGCGCAATGGGTATTGCCTGACGCAGATCGCACCGAGTCTTTCCTGCCGCTGATCGAGCAGATTCAGACGGCGCAAAGTAACGGGCTCCATGTCGCGATGTTCCAGGCCAGTGAACGGGCGGGTGGCGCCAGCGTGTTCTATACGCAAAATGTGCTCAAGGGGCTGGATACCGAGGCGCAACTGCATGAATTCTTGAGCGCTTCACCGTCCAACGTGGCGGTTATGGGTGGAGACGCCGAACCAGCCGCACCGCTGAAAGTGCTCAAGACGGTGAAAGTGGGGCGACAGGTTTACTACTTCGTCGGCAGTGAGAAAGCGTCATCGTTTTTCGTCGCAGGAGATGTCCTACCTGTCGATGAGAAAAAGGAGAAAAGTCCCACAGGTCTTTAAGGTTGTGGCTCGGAAGCGGGCTCTCTAGTCTTGGGCTGTCACTGAAAACTCAGTGATCGGGTGTGAGAACCCGGCAAAGAGTATTAATCCAGTACCAGTACCACCATAATTGCCGCCAGCTTATCCGCTGCCTGCAATTGCATTATGGCGGCTGTGTGCGGGCAGACTACGGTCTGGCCGGATTGCTCCTTGCCGGTTTCTCACTCCGCACATAGCTGCCACCTCTTCGTCCGCGTGAGAAACGGCAAGTGATGGCTCCGATTTGATAAGGAGTGTTACTTGGAAAAGTTGATCCCCGATCCCCCCGTTACCAAACCCTATCGCCCCAGCCCCTTTTTCACAGTCCTTCCCGACATCCGCACCGAAAGCCTTCTCGCCCATGCCTGTGAGTCATTGGCCTCGGCCAGCGTCATGATGAGCGATTTCGCCACTGACTTGACCGGTTCCCAGCGCAACACGGCGCTGGCCATTGCGCAAATCATCATGCTGGCGGAGTTGGCGGTGAACCGGGCGCTGGATAATGTCGATCCGCAGGATTAGGCAGGCCTGGCGCGTTATCGTTCTTCGCGAGCAGGCTCGCTCCCACATCAGATGTGCGACACCAACAAAGAGTGGGAGCGAGCCTGCTCGCGAAGGCCATTTCCCAGACAACAAAAAACCCGCAATCCCTATTCGGGATGCGGGTTTTTGTCGTCAAAAACCTGGCTCAATTGGCGGGCTGAGTCTGAGCTGCCAACACCGGTTTTTCATGCTTTTGCAGAATAGGAACGTCCAGCCGCGCTCGCCCATAAAACGCCAGCGCCGTCAGCAAACACGCCAGCCACACAAAGATCCCGGCCCAGAGGGTGTGGGACATGTAGTGCCAGCCTTGCAGAACCCGCGTCGTGCCGTAGATGAAACCAAGCAACAGCGAGCCGTACATGATCGCTTTGGAAAAACGCCAGCTGTAACGGCGCGCCACGAAGTACAGCGCCAGCATGGTGAAACCGCCCGAGGCATGGCCGCCTGGCCAGCAACGGCCATCGCCGGCTTCCTTGAACAGCTGGAAGTTGTCGTACCACTCTATATGGGCCATTTTCCCACCATAAATGGTCGTTTCAATCGGGCAGTACACGCTGGTGTGCGACTTGAGGAAATGGATCACGCCGGTGCAAATCGCAAATGCGAACACCACAAACCAAAAATCCCGACGATGAGCGGTGGCAAACCGGAGCACCGGAGCGGCTTTGCACCGCTCCAGGAAGCCGCCAAGACGCGGATGTTTTTGCGTGTTGACCAACGGCCAGACTAACGACAGGATCGCGCCAATCAAGGCAATTTCAGCGGTCCAGTTCGGAATGATGCGCGCCCACTTGTGGGTGAGCCTTTCAAAGAATTGAATCTGGTCGATCGGGAAGGTCTTGGTGACGGGATCAAAAAGAAGATTGCTGAAAGCAATGTCGATTTTGGTCATGTCGAACAGCAGGAAAACCACGGCCGCGCAGGCCAGCGGAATACCGAAGTTCACCCAATAAAAACGGTTTCGGGAAGCGGTCAGCATTGTGTGTCGAGATCCAGAAGGAGATTGGAAAAACTTATTCGGTGGTCACCGAGTGCCAGTCCGAAGCTTCGATAAAACCGAGCATGTGCGGGGCTTGAGGCATTTCGGTCGAAATAAACAACGACGAACCGTAACCCAACGTAGAGGTCGGTAATTTGAGGTCTTTCTCAAGTTGCGCCATGCATTCGCTGTGGGTCACCAGAATCAGGTTGCGCCCGGCCACCTTGTGCGCCAGCGCATCACGCAACATGGTGCCCTTGCAGCTGATCAACCAGTCCTCGCCGGTGCTGACTTTGTTGAACATGAAATCGGCCGTTTGCGACGTACGAAGCATCGGACTGTTGTAAATATCTGCATGGTCCAAGCCCAGTTTTTTGAACTGCGCCCCGACGTCCACCGCAACGCTGCGGGAACGCTCGGTAATGCCATCGTTGCCAATCAGGCAGGGAGCGCTGGAATGATCACAGCGTTCGACATGGCGCACCAGCACGATTATGTCGCCCTTGGCCCAACCGTCAACCAGCGCCTTGGCACCGGCCACGTTGCCATTGGCCAGATTCGGCACAGCGGCACGATGCAGCAGCCAGATCGTCAACGGAACGACCAATAGGGCCACGGCCAGCACCACGATTACATTGCGACGGCGGGTTTTCCCGAACAGATTCAGTCTTAATTCCACATCAAGCCGCCTCGCCGGCACGCAACTTTTTCATTCGACCGGCAAGATTACAGAATTTCGCGTCGGCAGGTAGTGAAACTCATGTGAAAAAAAGCTTAAGACCCGAGCAAACCCTTGTTACAGAATCTGCCTGAAAAATCCTTTCAGCTCTCGCCATGGCTGCCGATACAAACCTGCTACACCCCCTTGCTGGCACCCAACAACAACAATCTTCCAGCCAACCGACGATCAAGAAACACAACGTTCCTGGAGGAATTTTGATGAATAGCTGGTTCGGCAATATCAGCGTGAACCTGAAACTGGGCCTGGGATTCGGCCTGGTCCTGGCATTGACGTGCGTCCTCGCCCTGACGGGCTGGACAAGCCTGGGCGGGTTGATTGACCGCAGCAACTGGATGAGCGACATCACCCAGCTCAATGCCGGCCTGACCAAGTTGCGCGTGGTTCGCCTGCAATACATGTTGACCAACGGCGACGAAACGGCCGCGCAGACCGTGCAGACCACCCTGGAGGCCTTCTCGGCACAACAACAATCGTTGCTGGCGAAATTCAAGAGCCCGGAAAACCTCAAGTTGCTCAAAGCGCAAGGCGAGGTCATTGAGGCGTACAGAACGTCCCTGAATAAAATGCGCAGCGCGTACCGCACCGGCAACAGCGCGCGCGACGCCATGGGTGCCAGCGCCGACACCGCCAACACGCTGATCAATGCCCTCAACACTCGCGTGCAGCAGATGCCGGCGAGCGACCAGCGTTTTGAACAATTCCAGGCCATCACGGCCGCCAAGGAAGCCTTCTTGCTGGCGCGCTATGAAGTGCGCGGCTACATCGAGACCACCAACGCCGAGACCGAGCAAAAAGCCGTCGGCCAAGTGGACGCGGCCATCGCCAGCCTGAAAACGCTCAATGTGCAGTTCGCCGACATCCAGCTGGATGCCGTGCGTCAGCTGGAAACCGCGCTGATCAATTACCGCAGCGCCTTGCAGGCCTATAAGGCCGCCAACAACGATGCGGTGCAAGCGCGCAAGGAAATGACCGACCAGGGTGCCAGCATCGTGTCCCTGAGCGATCAGCTGTATCAGATCCAGCTCGACCGCCGCGACGCCGAAAGCGCCCAGGCCCGCACCCTGCAACTGATCAGCACGTTGCTCGCGTTGCTGGTCGGCCTCATTGCTGCCGTGATCATCACCCGTCAAATCACCGGTCCCCTGCGCGATACGCTGGCGGTGGTCGAGCGCATCGCCAGCGGCGACTTGTCCCAGGACGTGAAGGTGACTCGCCGCGACGAACTCGGTGTGTTGCAACACGGTATCGCGCGCATGGGCGTGACCCTGCGCGACTTGATCAGCGGCATCCGCGATGGCGTCACCCAGATCGCCAGCGCAGCCGAAGAGCTGTCAGCCGTGACCGGGCAAACCAGCGCCGGGGTCAACAGTCAGAAGATCGAGACCGATCAGGTGGCCACCGCCATGCATGAAATGACGGCCACCGTGCAGGAAGTCGCGCGCAACGCCGAACAAGCCTCTCAAGCCGCCGCCGCGGCTGACGGCGAAGCTCGCGAAGGCGACAAGGTCGTCAGCGAAGCCATCGCCCAGATTGAGCGTCTGGCCAGCGAAGTGGTGCGCTCCACCGAAGCGATGAGCGTGTTGCAACAGGAAAGCGACAAGATTGGCAGCGTCATGGACGTGATCAAAGCCGTGGCCGAACAGACCAACTTGTTGGCACTCAACGCCGCCATCGAAGCCGCCCGTGCGGGTGAAGCCGGTCGTGGTTTTGCGGTGGTTGCCGACGAAGTCCGTGGCCTGGCCCAGCGCACGCAAAAATCCACCGAAGAAATCGAAGGCTTGGTGGCCGCCCTGCAGAATGGCACTCAGCAAGTGTCGGCGGTGATGAACAACAGTCGCGTCCTGACCGACAGCAGTGTCGCGCTGACTCGCAAGGCCGGGGTATCACTGGAAAACATCACCCGCACGGTGTCCAACATCCAGTCGATGAACCAGCAAATCGCCGCCGCGGCCGAGCAACAAAGCGCCGTGGCCGAAGAGATCAGCCGCAGCATCATCAACGTGCGTGACGTGTCCGAACAGACCGCCGCGGCCAGCGACGAAACCGCCAAGTCCAGTATTGAGCTGGCACGGCTGGGGAATCAGTTGCAGATGATGGTCAGTCACTTTCGGGTCTGATCTTCACTTTGCGGTGAATGAAAGCCCCATTCGCGAGCAAGCTCGCTCCCACATTGGATTTGTGTCTTGCCACTATTTAGTGGCCAGCACTTGTTTAATGTGGGAGCGAGCCTGCTCGCGAAGGCTACCTAACCTTCAAACACAAATCGCATTGGTAAACACCAACCGATTCCCGAACGGGTCGGTGACGGTCATGTCCTGGCTGCCCCATGGCATTGCCTGTATCTGTGGACAGGCGAACTGATATTCCTTGGCCAACAATTGCTGCTGGAAAGCTTCCAGTTCATCGGTCTCGATCCGTACGGCCGAGCCCGGTGTCGCGTCGCCGTGATGCTCGGACAAATGCAGCACGCACTCGCCGCGAGAGACTTGCAGGTACAGCGGGAAGTTGGCTTCGAAGCGGTGCTGCCAGTCGATCTTGAATCCCAGGAAGTCGACGTAGAACTCCACGGCCTTTATTTCATCGAAAATCCGCAGGATCGGGGTGGTTTTGCCGAAGCTCATGAAGTTGCTCCCAGACTGGTAAGGCCCAGAGTGAAGCTGGGCTAGTGTCAGCGCTTCGGCTTGGCGATGGCTTTCTTTAATTGCAATGTGCCACTACGCGAAGCAGTTCAATAGATCGTCCGAACGCCGCACCCTGTAGGAGCGAGCTTGCTCGCGATGGTGTATCAGCTACATTGATGTCGACTGACACACCATCGAGAGCAAGCTCGCTCCTACAGGGTGGCACTAAGATCAATGAAAACCTGCGCGCAAATCCCCTTCCCGCGCCAGAAACCGCCCTTCCCTCCTGCCATTCGCCTGGCCTTCGCTGTAGCTCAACGCACCATTGACCCACACCCCATCAATCCCTTCCGCAGCCCGTTGCGGGTCATTGAAGTCGGCGACGTCGCGAATGGTCGCGGGATCGAACAACACCAGGTCTGCCCAATGCCCCAGGCGAATTTCGCCCCGTTCCTTCAAGCCAAATCGAGCGGCCGAGAGCCCGGTCATTTTGTGCACCGCAGTGTGCAGCGGAAACAGCCCCACATCGCGACTGAAATGCCCGAGTACGCGTGGGAATGCGCCCCACAAGCGAGGATGCGGAAACGGGTCTTCCGGCAATCCGTCAGAGCCAACCATGGATAACGGATGGGCGAGGATTCTTCGTACATCGGCCTCGTCCATTCCGTAGTACACCGCGCCCGCCGGCTGCAGTCGGCGGGCGGCATCCAGCAGCGGCACGCCCCATTCGGCGGCGATGTCCATCAGGTCGCGGCCGCCCAGTTCCGGGTGCGGTGTCGACCAGGTGATGGTGATGCGATGGGCGTCGGTGACTTGCTTGAGGTCCAGGGTCGAAGAGCTCGCCGCATAGGGATAACAGTCGCAGCCCACCGGGTGGGTTTTTGCCGCGAGTTCGAGCGCTGCCAGCAGCTGCGGACTACGCCCCCAGTTACCGGCGCCCGCACATTTGAGGTGGGAAATGATCACCGGCGATTTCGCATGACGGCCGATCTGGAACGCCTCGTCCATGGCCTCCAGCACCGGTTCGAATTCGCTGCGCAAATGAGTGGTGTAGACCGCGCCGAATGCGCTCAGCTCTTCGGTCAGTTGCATGACTTCGTCGGTTGTGGCCGAGAAGGCGCTGGCGTAGGCAAGCCCCGTGGACAAGCCCAGTGCGCCGGCCTCCAGGCTTTCTCGTAACTGTTCGCGCATCGCGCTGATCTCATCCGGCGTGGCGGTGCGAAACAGGTCGTCGAGGTGGTTACTGCGCAACGCGGTGTGGCCGACCAGTGCCGCGACGTTCAACGTGGTGTTCGCCGCTTCGACCGCCGCGCGGTAATCGCTGAAGGTCGGATAAACAAATGCCGCTGCGGTCCCGAGCAGGTTCATCGGGTCCGGCGGATCACCCTTCAAACTCACCGGCGAAGCGCTGATCCCGCAGTTGCCGACAATCACCGTGGTCACGCCCTGGCTGAGCTTGGGCAGCATCAGCGGCTGGCGGATCACCACCGTGTCGTCGTGGGTGTGTACGTCGATGAACCCCGGTGCCAGCACACGGCCGGCCGCGTCGATTTCTTCGGTGGCAGTGGCGTCGTGCAAATCGCCGATGCGCTCGATACGGCCGTTCAGAATGGCCACGTCAGCGGGGTAGCCGGGGCGGTTGCTGCCGTCAATGACCAAGGCGTTGCGAATCAGCGTGTCGTACATCATGTCAGTCTCCCAGCGGCAAGTGATCGTCGCCGCCGCGGTAATCGTCGAGGGCGAGTTTGATCCGCCGCAGACGTTCTTGATTGTCTTCAGGATTGGCCAGCGCCAGCTCGGTGGCAAGCACGTCGATGGCCAGCAGCATGCCGTAGCGTGCCGCCGTGGGTTTGTAGATAAATGAGGTTTCGACGCCTTGCAGCGGCAACAGCACATCGGCCAATTGCGCCAGCGGCGAATCGGCCCGGGTGATCGCGACAATACGTGCGCCGTAGCTGCGCGCCAGTTCAATGGCTTCGAGCAGTTCGGGGGTGATGCCGGTCAGCGAGCAGGCAATGACGGCGTGCCCGGCATCGAGGCTGGCGGCGGTGACGCGCATCATCACCGGGTCGTGGCACACCGCAATCGGGTAACCGAATCGCACCAGCCGCACTTGCAGTTCATCACTGCACAAGGTCGAGCAACCGCCCATGCCGAACGCGTGAATCATCCGCGCCTTGCCCAGTAACTTCACCGCTTCGACGAAACGTGACTCATCGAACGCCGACAGATGCTGGCGCAAGGTCGACTCGATATCACCGACGATCTGCCCGTAAAACGCCGACTGCTCGGGCGTACCTGCAGGGTCCAGAAAGCGACTGCCGACCCCGCTCGCCTGGGCCAGCTGCAGGCGCAAGTCGCGCAAGTCACGGCAGCCCACCGTGCGGGCGAAACGCGACAGCGTGGCGGTGCTGACTTCCGCTCTCAGCGCCAGCTCATCGAGGCTGGCGGCAGAGGCAAATCCGACGTCGTCGAGCATCAGCCGCGCGATGCGTCCTTCACCGGCACTGAAAGAATCCTGACGGACGCGGATCTGGTAGAGGATGTCCATGGCAGGCGGCTCCGGTTAAATCAGGTAAGAGAGACCCACGGTCAGACCGAACGCAACCACCGAAATCAGGGTCTCGAGCACGGTCCAGGTCTTGAAGGTCTGGACGACGGTCATGTTGAAGTATTCCTTGATCAACCAGAAGCCGCCGTCGTTGACATGGGAAAAGATAACCGACCCGGCACCGGTCGCCAGCACCAACAACTCCGGGTGCGGATAACCCATCCCCACGGCCACTGGCGCGACAATCCCCGACGCGGTGGTCATGGCCACCGTGGCGGACCCGGTGGCGATGCGCATCAATGCCGCGAACAGCCAGCCCATGATCAACGGCGAAAGGTGAAATTCGTGGGCCAGACTGACGATCTGGTCGGTGACGCCGGCGTCCACCAGGATCCGGTTCAAGCCGCCGCCCGCACCGACCAGCAAGGTGATGCTGGCGGTGGGGGCCAGGCATTCATTGGTGAATTTAAGGATCGATTCGCGGCTGAAGCCCTGGGCGATGCCGAGGGTCCAGAAACTCAGCAAGGTGGCCAGCAGCAAGGCGATCACCGAGTTGCCGATGAACAGCAGGAACTGGTTGAAACCGCTGCCCGGGGTGGAAATCAGGTTGGCCCAACCGCCGATCAGCATCAACACCACCGGCAGCAAAATGGTCGCCATGGTGAGGCCGAACCCCGGCAGGCTGTCGCGCGGTTCACGGTCGAGGAACTGCCGTTCCAGCGGGTTATCTGCCGGCAGTTGAATGCGCGGCACGATGAGTTTGGCGTACAGCGGACCGGCGATGATTGCGGTCGGTATGCCGATCAGAATCGCGTAGAGCAAGGTCTGCCCCACCGACGCCTGATAGACCTGCACCGCCAGCATCGCCGCCGGGTGCGGCGGCACCAGCGCATGCACCACCGACAGCCCGGCGACCATCGGCAGACCGACCATCAGGATCGACACACCCACGCGCCGCGCCACGGTAAACGCAATCGGCACCAGCAACACAAAGCCGACCTCGAAGAACAGCGGCAGCCCGACCAGGAACGCGATGCAGACCATCGCCCAGTGCGCATTTTTCTCGCCAAACCGGTCGATCAAGGTGCGCGCCACCTGCTCGGCGCCACCGGACTCGGCCATCATCTTGCCGAGCATCGTGCCCAGCGCCACGACCAGCGCAATGTGCCCCAGAGTTTTGCCGACACCGGCCTCGTAGGCGCCGACCACGCCGGACGCCGGCATCCCGGCCAGCAGCGCCAGGCCGATGGACACCAAGGTGATGACGATGAAGGGGTTGAGTCGGTAACGGGCGATCAAAACGATCAACGCAATGATGGCGATGGCGGCATACACCAGCAGCCAATAGCCGAAGGACAGGGTCATGCGGTACTCCTCGAAAGGGTCACGTCGAATGGATTGTGAAACTCATAAAACATTTCGAGGCGTGACTTTCAAACGAGGTGAAAGTTATTTTCGTAGAGGGGTAAGGGTTGTCGCGCAGAGGTATGAGCAGACGTGGGTTATGAAAATACGACTAGCGAATTTTCAACAATCAGGGAGAGAAAACATGAAATATGGAATCTACGCCGCATGGCCGTAGGAGCGAGCTTGCTCGCGATAAATCTGACCCCGCGGCGTTCTCAGGCTTATCGCGAGCAAGCTCGCTCCCACACCCTTTAGTTGTATTCGCCCCCGGCGCGCTTGAGCATCTGCTTGCAGCGCTCCGAAAGGTGAAACACCCGTAGATGCTTGCCAGCCTTGGCATAGCGCTCGCGCAGGGTCTTGAGCGCCGCAATGGCCGAATAGTCGACAAAGCTCAGGTGGCGACAATCGATCGTCACGACGGGTGGATCGTTGGCGGGATCGAACTGATTGAGAAAAGGCGTGGTCGAGGCAAAGAACAGCGTGCCGTGCAGGTGATAAAGCTTGCTGCCGTCGGCTTCCAGATGACTGTCGGCGTAGAGCTCGCGGGCCTGCTGCCAGGCGAAGTTGAGCGCCGCGATGATGATCCCGCACAGCACGGCGGTGGCCAGATCGGTGAACACCGTGATGACCGTAACCGCGACGATCACCAGAACATCGTTCAGCGGCACCTTGTTCAGCACCCGCAACGAAGCCCAGGCAAACGTCTGCTGCGCCACCACGAACATCACACCGACGAGTGCGGCCAGCGGGATGCGTTCGATCAGCGGCGAAAGAAACAGAATGAACAGCAGAATCAGCACCCCGGCCACTGCACCCGACAGCCGTCCGCGACCACCGGAATTGAGGTTGATCACCGTCTGGCCGATCATCGCGCAGCCACCCATCCCGCCAAACATGCCGGAGACCATATTCGCGGCGCCCAACGCCACGCATTCGCGATCCGGGAAGCCACGGCTCTCGGTGATCTCGTCGGTGAGGTTCAGGGTCAGCAGGGTTTCGAGCAGGCCGACCAGCGCCATCAATATTGCGTAGGGGGCGATAATGCGCAGGGTTTCCAGGCTCCACGGAATGTCCGGCAGCGCGAACGTCGGCAAGCCGCCAGCGATGTGCGCCATGTCGCCCAAGGTGCGCGTCGGCAGACCGAGCAGGTACACCGCCAGGCCCACCCCCAGAATCGCCACCAGCGCGGGCGGCACGGCACGCGTCAAACGCGGCAGCAGATAAACAATCGCCATTGTCAGCGCCACCAGACCCGCCATCACGTACAACGGCGTGCCACTGAGCCAGGTGTCCCCACGCTTGAAATGCTCCAGTTGAGCCAAGGCAATGATGATCGCTAACCCATTGACGAAACCGAGCATCACCGGGTGCGGCACCATGCGCACCAGTTTGCCCAGTTTCAGCAGCCCGAACGCCAGCATGATCAACCCACCCAGCAACACAGTGGCCAGCAAATACTGCACGCCGTGCTGAACCACCAGCGCGACGATCACCACGGCCATTGACCCGGCCGCGCCGGAGACCATGCCCGGCCGCCCGCCGAAGAGCGCGGTCAGGGTGCAAATGATGAACGCACCGTAAAGCCCCATCAATGGATTGAGGTGGGCAACCAGCGCGAAGGCGATGCATTCGGGCAGCAGGGCGAAAGACGTGGTGAGCCCCGCCAGGACATCGGCACGCAGGCGTTGTGGTTTCATGAGTTGCCCAACAAAAAAAGAGCGGCGGATGTTACGGAATTGAGGGCGAGCCGGCCAGCTGTTGGGCGGCCGAAAATGCCTTCGCGAGCAGGCTCGCTCCACATTTGATCTCTATAGGACACAGGTTTTGTGTACGACGAAGATCCACTGTGGGAGCGAGCCTGCTCGCGAAGAGGCCCGGTCGCGCTCCCGATTCACTCTCGCGCAACGATCACGAATCAGCCTTGAATTCCGTATTCGCATACACCGCCAATTTGCCCTGGATGAAGTCCAGAAAGCATTGAATGCGTAGCGCCAGTTGCGAGTTACGGTAGTACACCGCGTTGATCGGTTGGCGATAACCACTGTTGAAATCCGCCAGCAGCACCTGCAAGCGGCCGGCGCGGATGTCGTCGATGGTCATGTAGTGCGAAAGGCAGGCAATGCCTTGACCTTCCAGCGCCAAGTGCCTGATCGTCTCGCCGCTGGACGCGCTGATCGACGCCTGAATCGGCCAGCGATCCCCATGCACATAGCGCAGTGGCCATTGATTGAGGCCCTCGTTTTGGGTGAAGCCCAGCAAGGCATGCCCGGACAGGTCCGCCACTTCAACGGGTCGGCCGTATTTTTCCAGGTATGCCGGGCTGGCAACGATGTGCAGCGGGCTGCACCCCAGGGAGCGGGCATGCAGGGTCGAGTCGGCCAGTGTGCCGATGCGGATGGCAATGTCGGTGCTTTGTTCGAGCAGGTCGATGATCAGGTCGTTGCTGTTGAGTTCGAGCTGGATGTCCGGATAGAGCCGGCGGAATTCATCAATGTACGGAACGATGGCATGCAGCATGAACGGCGATGCCGCGTTGATCCGCAGGCGCCCGGACGGGGTTTGTTGACGTGAATTGAGGCGTTCTTCGAGCTCGTCCATCTGATCGAGAATCAGTTTGGCATGCTCGAAAAAATACTTGCCCTCCTCGGTCAGGTCCATGCGCCGTGTGGTGCGGTTGATCAGCGTGGTATCCAGTTTCGCCTCCAGCCGCGACAGCGTGCGGCTGACCGCCGAAGGGGTTTGCCCGACCTGCTCGGCCGCCGCCGAGATCGACCCGCACTCAATCACACAGACGAAAATCTGCAACTCATCGGATCTGGCTTTCACGTGTGTCCCTTATCGATAGTCCAGCGCAGTTCTACTGGCAGAAGAAATCTAATGTGGCGAGGGAGCTTGCTCCCGCTGGTGCGCGAAGCGGACCCAAAACCAGCAAACGCGGTGGTTCGTGTACACCGCTTCGGCTGATTTACGACGGCTTCGCCGCCGAGCGGGAGCAAGCTCCCTCGCCACAGATCAATGTCCGCTTCAGATATCGATAGTAGCCGAGCCTCATGCGTTCAGGCCGAACACCTCGTTCAAATGCTGTTCATAGCGCGCCACATCGGCCTCGATGTTCGGACGCTTCATCACGTCGACGCAGAGGAAGGTCGGCAGTGCGGTCATGCCGAGGAACTCGTTGGCCTTGTGGAACGGGAAGTACACCGCGTCCACGCCCTTGGCCTCGAAGAAGTCGCTCGGGTCGTCGAAGGCTTGCTGCGGCGCGTTCCAGGTCAGCGACAACAGGTATTGCTTGCCCTGCACCAGGCCGCCGCTGCCGTATTTTTGCGACGCGTCGGACCGTGTGCGGCCATCGCTGGCATAGAGGCTGCCATGGCCTTCGGTGAACACTTCGTCGATGTATTTCTTGACGGTCCACGGCGCGCCCATCCACCAGCCTGGCATTTGATAAATGATCACGTCGGCCCAGAGGAATTTCGCGACTTCTTCAGCGACGTCGTAACCCTCGTCGATGAAGGTGGCTTTCACGTCGACACCGCCGCGATCCAGCACACTCAGCGCGGTTTCATGCAGGGTGGTGTTGTAGCGGCCATCGGAGTGGGCGAATTGTTTGCCGCCATTGAGCAACAGGACTTTTTTCATGAGAACGCTCGGAAGGTTAGAAATTTGATGGCGGCAGCGTAACGATCCGGCTCGCGTGGAATAAGCCCTGAGTCGGCAATATTCATTTGACCCATGCGCACGAATCCACAGGCGATTGTTGCCGTAGACTGCCGCCGATTCTGACTTGAGGAGTTTTTTGATGAGTGACGTTCAAGGTTTCATCCTGCACGCCAAGACCCGCCCGGAAAAATCCGACGCCTTCGAAGCGTTCTTCAGCGGCTATGTGCAAGCGAGCCGTGCCGAGCCCGGTTGCATCGAGTACCACATGCTGCGCGACAAGCAGGACCCGACATTGTTTATCTTCTACGAGATCTGGCAGTCCCAGGCCCACCTCGACGTGCACTCCAATCTGCCGCACATGCAACAGTTCCTCGCCATGCGGATGGAGTATCTGGAACGGGATTTCGAGATCCGCGCCATCGAGATGCTCAGCCCGTCGTCCGCTACCCGCTGATCAACAAGTGGCCGCCGAGCACGCCGAGGCCGATGAAAAACACGCGCCTGAACAGTACGGCGCTGATCCGCTGGCGTAGCCATTGCCCCAGCAACAGGCCGAGCACTGCCGGAATCAGCGCCAGCATCGAGGCGCTCAACTCGCCACCGCCCAGCGCTCCGCGCCAAAACAGGCCGGCGGCGAGTGCGAGGGTCGAAACGGTGAACGACAGGCCCAACGCCTGCACCAGTTCATCTTTGCCCAGGCCCAGCGTTTGTAGATAAGGCACTGCCGGGATCACGAACACCCCGGTGGCCGACGTGATGACGCCGGTCAGCACGCCGCACGCCGGCCCGAGCCAGCGCTCGGTCTGACGACCGACGCGCAAGGTCGGCAACAATAACCCGCTCAAGGCGTACACCAATAGCGCCGCCCCAAGCCCCCGCACCACCCAATGACCACCGGCCATGCCGATCCACAACGTGCCGGCCCCCGTGCCGATGAAGATCGCCAGCAGCATCGACCACAGGCGTGTGACCAGCCCCCGCAGGTGCCCGCCGAACGCCAGTTGCCAGACATTGGTGAACGTCGCCGGGATAATCAACAATGCCGCAGCCTGCGACGGCACCATAGCCAGGCCAAGCAAGCCCATGGCGATGGTCGGCAGGCCGAGGCCGATTACGCCCTTGATCATTCCGGCGAGCAGAAAGGTCGCGAAGACCAGCAATGAAAGGGTCTGGCCGAGGTTTTGGTAGAACGCGCAGAGAGTATTCATGCGCCTATCCTGAGCCTGGACTGGCCGCGTGAAAATCTGCCATATACTGAGGTAGCCTCTTGTTCTGCAAGAGGCTAACACTTCGCTGTTTTGAGTGACGCCTTCGCGAGCAGGCTCGCTCCCACAGGGGACCGCGCCGCTTTACTGTGGGAGCGAGCCTGCTCGCGAAAGCGCCCTTCCAGACAGAACAAATCCGGAGGCTGTAACAATGCACTTCGACCTGACCGACCTGCGCCTCTACCTGAACATCCTCGACAGCGGCAACATCACCGCCGGCGCCGCTCGCAGCCACCTGTCCCTGGCGGCGGCGAGTGCGCGAATCCGCGCCATGGAGTCTTCGCTCGGCATCGATTTCCTGGCGCGCGGTCGTCGCGGTGTCACCCCCACGCCGGCCGGAAAAGCGCTGGCGCAACACGCCCGACTGCTGCTGCAACAAGCCGAGCACCTGCAGCAGGAACTGACCGAATACGCCAACGGCGTCAAAGGCCAAGTGCGATTGTTGTGCAACACCACAGCGATCACCGAGTACCTTCCGGAGCTGCTCGCGGACGTTCTGCGAGCCCATCCGAACCTCGATATCGACCTGCAGGAATTGCCCAGCGCCCGCATCACCCACGCCCTGCGGCAGGGCGCTGCCGACCTCGGCATCGTCTCCGACGCCGTGGACACCCACCCCCTGCAAACCCTGCCCTTTCGCGATGACCCGTTGGTGCTGATCATCCCCCGCGATCACCCCTTGGCCGACATCGAAACACCGGGGTTCAGCGATACCTTGCGGCATGACTACGTCGGGCTGGCCGCCAATAGTGCACTGGCGGTGTACCTCGAAGAACAGGCACTGCACGCGGGTATCCGCATGCAAATCCGCATCCGTGCGCAAGGGTTCGACGGGGTGATCCGGATGGTCTCCCGCGGCGCAGGACTAGCGATCGTGCCGCTGGCGGCAATCCAGCGGCGTGCAGGCGATCAACCGTTTAAAAGCATTGCCCTGAAGGAAGACTGGGCCCAGCGAAAATTGTTGCTATGCGCCCGTTCATTTACCGACCTGCCCGTTTATGCCAGGGCTTTGCTCCAGGCGTTGCTCACTGAGTGAGGCCGGTTTGGCCTTTCTGAAAAACAGGCCATAGACCACCGAGAGAATCAGCAGGAACGGCACACCGAACACCAGCGTCATCTTGAAGGCTTCGGTGAAGTAGGTGGTGATCATCACCGCGCCCATCAGCACCAGCCCCAACAGTGTCGTGTAGGGAAACAGGCGCATACGGAACGACAGTTTCCGCTCGCCATTGCGCTCGTGGTAACGACGGAAACAGTAGTGGGTCAGGAAGATCATGAACCAGGTGAAAATGGCGCCGAACATGGAGATCGCCATCATCAAGGTGAAGGAACTTTCCGGGTACAGGATGTTGAGCAAGGTTGCCAGGGCGATGCCCGAACTCGACAGCAACAACGCGTTCAGCGGGATCCCGGTCTTGCTCAATACGCCCATGGATTTCGGTGCATAGCCGCCACGGGACAGGCTGAACATCATGCGCGTGGTGATGTAGAGCTGACTGTTCATCGCCGACAACGCCGCGATCAGAATCACAAAATTCATGACGCCGGTTGCGCCAGGGATACCAATGGTTTGCATAACCGTAACGAACGGGCTTTGAGCGTGACCGGCCTGAACCCACGGCACGATCGCCAACATCAGCGCCAGGGTCAGCAGGTAAAACACCACCAGTCGCACGATGGTCGCGCGAAAGGCCTTCTTCACGGCTTGCTCCGGGTCCTGTGCCTCACCTGCGGCTACTGCGATCATTTCCACGCTCAGGTAGCTGAAGATCGACACGATCACCGCGACCCACATTCCTTGCAGACCGTTGGGGAAAAAGCCGCCATGGGACGTGTAGTTGTGCACGCCATATTCCGGGTTGCCGGAACCGAACACCACGTACACCGCGAGGATGATGAAGCCGACAATCGCGCCGATCTTGATGGTCGAAAACCAGTATTCGAAAGTGCCGAACGTCTTCACGCTGATGGCGTTGAGGACGATCAGGACGCTGGAGAACGAGACGATCCAGATCCATTCCGGTACGTTGGCAAACCAGTACTTCATGTACATTGCCACCGCCGTCACTTCCGTGCCGACCGCCAGCACAATCGCCGCCCAATAGGCATAGCGCACCAGGAACCCGGCCAACGGGCTGACATAGAATTCGGCATAGGCACCGAAGGAGCCCGAGGTCGAATGAGCCACGGTCATTTCTGCCAGGCAGCCCATCAACAACAGGGTGATGACCGCGCCGATGGCGTAGCTGAGCAGCACGCTCGGCCCGGCATAGCCGATGGCGTAGGCGCTGCCCATGAACAGCCCGGTGCCGATCGCACCACCAATGGCGATCATGCTCATCTGACCCGATGTGAGCTGACGCCTGAGGCCCTGTTCACGTTTGGATATGCTTTCAAAACCGGTTTTTTCGGTCATTGTTCCAGCCTCTGAATATTGTCTTTCTTGAAGAGAGCACGTCGTTGGGGTTACCGGTCGGGATCAGAAAATATTCAGCGGATATTCGATGATCACCCGGACTTCGTTGTTGTCGGTGGTATCGGCGAGCGCCACCTGAGCGGTCGAACGCACACTGGCCTGGCGTATACGCACCGACAGGTCCTTGGCCTTGCCCGATTGCACGACGTAGCGCGCTTCAATGTCACGCTCCCATTGTTTGCCGTCGCTGCCGTAACGCCCATAAGCGCCATTGGGACCGCCGTCGTAGTGGCTGTCGTCGATATGGTCGCCACTGACGTAACGTGACATGAAGCTCAGGCCCGGCACGCCGAAGGGCGCCATGTCCAGGTCATAACGCAGCTGCCAGGAACGTTCGTTGGGCGCATTGAAGTCCAGGACTTGAATCGAGTTGGCGAGGAAAATCGACGTGCCCGGTTGCTGATCGAAACCCAGATAATCAAACGGTTCATCGCCATTGACGCGTTGGTAAGCCAGGGTCAACCGATGGGCACCGACCTTGTAGGCACCGGACAGCGACCACGTGGTGTTGTCAATTCTGCCGGCCAGGCTCTGGCCCTCATCGTTGGTGCGGTAAATGTTGAAATCCAGGTTCAGCGACTGATTGGGTGTCAGTGCGTAGGTGTAGTTTGCATTGGCGTAGTACTGCCGCCAGATATCGGTGAATTGCGAACCGTACAGGCTGAGGCTTAGCTGATCGTTCAAGGTATAGCGGCCGCCCAGGTAATCGACGTTGCGGGTTTCCACCCCGGCATACAACGCCTTGAGGGCGCCATCGCTATTGGTCGAGGCACTGTCGTTGCCGGAAGTGAAGTGCCCGGCGTCGAGCAGTAGCCCTATCAGTTCGCGGCTGGTCAGCTCAAAGCCGTTGGCCCGTGTGGTGAACAGCCGCGCATTGCCAGTGCCGAATACCGGGTTGTACGGCGTCAGGTTGCCGTACTTGAGTTCGGTGTTCGAGATCCGCGCTTTCAGCGCACCGCCTGCTTCGGAATAGTCATCCTCGGGGCGGCCATCGGAATCGACCGGCAGCAAACCGGTGCCCGTACGACCTTTGCCGCTGTCGAGTTTGATACCCAGTTGCGCGTAGGCATCGACCCCAAGACCCACAGCGCCCTGGGTATAGCCGGAGCGATAATCGAGCACGATCCCGTGGGCCCATTCGTCCCGATAGTTCTGCCCGCCCGGATTGTTGAGGTTGTTACGGTAGAAATAGAAGTTGCGGTTAGTCAGGGTCAGGCTGCTGTCTTCGACGAATCCATTGTCGGGTGCGGCATAGGCCATTTGACCGAAACAAGACGTCATGGCGAGCGGCAAGGCGGGCCAGAGGGACAGTTTCATTCTGCGGGCTCCTTATTATTGTGTTTGCACAGAATTTTTTATGGGAGGCGAGCGAAGGCCTGCTGCCGGGAAGACCTCAGCAGCAAGACACGCTGACCGGGTGTATCAGGTGACGCTGTGGCGGACCTGGAATTGCGCTTGCGACCAGGTTTTCTGATCAAGAATTTCACCGAGGACCTGCACGGCGTCCCAGACCTCGGTGAAGGTTGTGTACAGCGGGGTAAAGCCGAAGCGCATGATCCGCGGCTCGCGGTAATCACCGATCACGCCACGGGCGATCAGGGCCTGGATCACCGCATAACCTTCGGGATGCTCGAAGCTGACATGGCTGCCACGTCTGGCGTGTTCGCGCGGTGTGATCAGCGTCAACTCGTGAGCGGCGCAGCGCTGCTCCACCAGCTGGATGAACAGATCCGTCAGGGCCAGGGATTTGCGGCGCAGGCTGGCCATGTCGGTCTGGGCAAAAATAGCCAGGCCACACTCGACCATCGCCAGGGAGGTGATGGGCTGGGTGCCGCACAAGTAACGTGCGATGCCGCTGCTCGGCTCGTAGCGAGACTCCATGGCGAACTGTCGCGAATGCCCGAACCAGCCGGACAGAGGCTGCGCCACCAAATCACACAGATCAGGCGAAACCCAGACAAACGCTTGCGAGCCAGGGCCGCCATTGAGGTACTTGTAGGTGCAGCCGATGGCGTAATCGGCCCGCGCCTGATGCAGGTCGACCGGCACCGCCCCGGCGGAATGCGCCAGGTCCCAAATGGCCAGCGCGCCACATTCGTGGGTCAGTGCGGTCAGGGCCTGCATGTCGTGCATGTAGCCGGTTTTGTAGTTGACGTGGGTGAGCATGACCACGGCAGTCTCTTGATCAATCGCTTGCGGCAGCTCTTCGGGACTGTCGACCAGGCGCAGTGTGTAACCTTGCTGCAGCAGGTCAGCCAGGCCTTCGGCGATGTAGAGGTCGGTAGGAAAGTTGCTGCTTTCGGTGACAATCACACGCCGCGTCGGCGAACGTGTGGCTTGCACCCGCAGAGCGGCGCTGAGCACCTTGAACAGGTTGATCGAGGTGGTATCGGTCACCACCACTTCACCCTCACGCGCCCCAATCAGCCCCGCCAATTGATTGCCCAGACGCTCGGACAGATCGCGCCATCCCGCGCTGTTCCAACTGCGGATCAGGCCGTTTCCCCATTCTTCGGCAATCACCTCTTGAGCACGTGCCAAGGCGGCGACAGGGCGCGCGCCCAGGGAGTTACCGTCGAGATAGATCACGCCTTCGGGCAGTGCAAATTGCTGACGCAGTGGAGCGAGCGTGTCCTGAGCATCACGCTCCAGGCAATCGTTTCTTGTGGTCATTGAAGGTCCTGTTCTTTGAATGTCGTGGCGTTTTTCAGGCGTTGTAGGCCCCTTTTCCGTGGAGAGATAATGAACGAAGCTTTGGAGAATTTTCGTGCAAAGTAAGCGGACGTATAGTAATTATCTCGCAGAAAATTCGAATTAAATGCCATTAACCGCGGATTTATACCAGCCATGAATCTCGACTCGACAGACCTGCGGATCCTGCATCAACTGCAACAGGATGGCCGTATCAGCAACCAGGAACTGGCGGAGAAAGTCGCCCTGTCGCCGTCGGCCTGTCTGCGCCGTTTGCGCCTGCTGGAAAGTGAGGGAATCATCACCGGCTATCGCGCGGTGCTGAATGCCGAACGCTTGGGCATCGAACTGGAAGCTATCGTCCATGTGTCATTGCGACAGGATGTCGAGGACTGGCATGAGACGTTTATCAAGAAGGTTCAGCTGTGGCCGGAGGTGGTCACTGCTTATGTGATTACCGGGGCGAGCAACTATGTGTTGCGGGTCCAGGCGCGCAATCTCAAGCACTTCTCCGATTTCATCGTCAACCAGCTGAATCGCACGGCGGGGGTCACCGACATTCGTTCGGAAATCGTCCTGCAGAAGATCAAGGAGCGCGAGGAGTTGCTGGATTTGGTGGTGCGTAAGTAAGGATAACCGCGCCATTGTGGGTGGTGAAAAACAACTGCGGTACGCCGATCCATTGTGGGAGCGAGCCTGCTCGCGAAGCTGTTGTCCCCTCACCCCAAAACTATCTCAAGCGAACACCATCACCGCATACGCCGCGCTTCATTACGCTGCAAGGTCATGCTCGGAGATTCGTCAAACAACTTACGGTACTCGGCAGAAAAACGCCCCAGGTGCGTAAACCCCCACCCCATGGCGATCTCGGAAATATTGCGTGCAGAACCGTGCTCAAGAATGTCCTGACGTACAGCGCTCAAGCGGTACTTTTTCAAGTAGACCATCGGCGACAAGGCGAAGTATTTCTTGAACGCCTCGAACAACTTGAAGCGCGAAACCCCTGCCGCGGCTTCGATGTCTTCCAGGTGCAGGGCTTCCCGGGCGTTGGCATGGATATATTGCCGGGCCCTGATCAGATAGTGCGGCAGCTTCACGCCCAACACGGCCCGCAGTTCTTCAGAATAATTGTTCGGTTGGGCGAGGATCAAACCTTTGATCAACGAACTTTCGACATCACGGGTGAAGGCCACTTGTTCATACAGTTCGCTGCTGCGCTCCAGCTCGGCGATGAAGTAACGCGCCATGCGCCACCACGAAGCCGACGCCCCGTCGACCGCGTCCATCACCGACTCGAAACGCAACGGCGCATCCAGCGGCCGCTGCAGCAGGCCTTCCAAAGACTCACTCATGGCGGCGCGGGTGATCACCACCTGGACTTTGCGGCAATCGCCAGAGATCGCCAGCACCTGGTTTTCATTGGGTGAAATGATCACCCCTAGATCACGGTTGGATTTCAACACGCTGCCGTTCTTGCTCAACTCCTGCTCGCCCACCAGAGGCAAACTCAGGCTGTAACTGCTGAAGTGCTCGGCGTCTTCGATGTCGACGGTAACATCCGTGCCGTATTCGATGGTGCCCAGTGTCGTGGCCATTGACTTGAACACATTGGCGCTGTGATGAAAGCGGATCCGCTCGGGCGTCGTGGTCACGAGTCGATGGGGCCCGCAGATACCGGACATCCAGTTCCTCGCGCCCTCGACGTCGAAGCTATCAATACGTATGTCGCGAAACTGCGAATCAGTTTTGCTACTCATCACGGTGCACCCACGGCTGTTTTTTCAACGCGCTCTGACGGCGCATATCGGACTGGAAAAAGGCAAGTTCCAAGCCACAAAACCGCTGTGCCAACCCAGTGGATAGCAATCACCGACTAACTGGATAAAGCAGCTGTTTCGATGCCCGGGTCATACCCTCGACGTCCGATCAAACAGTACCTGAATGCTGCAAACACGGGCAGCCGTCCATCGCATGGTGCACGGTCTGAGTAGTAGCTGCCCAGCACGAGACACCGGTGTTACCTCCTTATTGCACGGTCGAACACTTCCACGTAGCAGCTGCCGAAGGCTGCTACAGGATCAGTGCACCGCCGAATATTGCTGATCTTCCCACCAATTTTATGGACTGCCTTCGTCGACAAACCGGATAGACCCCCACCCGCCCCACTCTCTCTAATGAGCACAACCGATAGGCCCGAATAAAAAAGGTACAGACCCATGAGTGGCGAAAAAAACGTCGAGCAGTGGAAAGCATTTATTGAAGGCTGCCTGGACTTCCGTCCGGCAGACGGCGTGTTCCGGATTGCCCGGGATATGTTCACCGAGCCGCAGTTGTTCGATCTGGAGATGGAACTGATCTTCGAGAAGAACTGGATCTACGCTTGCCACGAAAGCGAGCTGGCCAATAACCACGACTTCGTCACGATGCGCGCCGGCCGTCAGCCGATGATCATTACTCGCGACGGCGACGGCCAGCTCAACGCCTTGATCAACGCCTGCCAACATCGCGGCACGACCCTGACCCGCGTCGGCAAGGGCAACCAGTCGACCTTCACCTGCCCGTTCCACGCCTGGTGCTACAAAAGCGACGGCCGCCTGGTCAAGGTCAAGGCGCCCGGCGAATACCCGGAAGGGTTCGACAAGGCCACACGCGGCCTGAAAAAGGCGCGCATCGAGAGCTACAAGGGTTTTGTGTTTATCAGCCTGGATGTGCACGCGGATAACAGCCTCGAAGACTTCCTCGGCGACGCCAAGGTGTTCTTCGACATGATGGTTGCCCAGTCCCCGACCGGTGAACTGGAAGTGCTGCCGGGCAAGTCGGCCTACACCTACGACGGCAACTGGAAACTGCAAAACGAAAACGGCCTGGACGGCTATCACGTCAGCACCGTCCACTATAACTACGTGGCCACCGTGCAGCACCGCCAGCAGGTCAACAGCGAGAACGGCACCAGCAGCGGCAGCACGCTCGACTACAGCAAACTCGGCGCCGGCGACGCCAATACCGATGACGGCTGGTTCGCCTTCGATAACGGCCACAGCCTGTTGTTCAGTGACATGCCTAACCCGACGGTGCGCTCCGGTTACGCGACGATCATGCCGCGGCTGGTCGAAGAACACGGCCAGGAAAAGGCCGAATGGATGATGCATCGCCTACGCAATCTGAACATTTACCCGAGCTTGTTTTTCCTCGATCAGATCAGCTCGCAACTGCGCATCATCCGCCCGGTGGCGTGGAACAAGACCGAGATCATCAGCCAGTGCCTGGGGGTCAAAAACGAATCGGACGCTGACCGCGAAAACCGCATTCGCCAATTCGAAGACTTCTTCAACGTGTCGGGCCTGGGCACGCCGGATGACCTGGTGGAGTTCCGCGAAGCACAGCGTGGTTTCCAGGCGCGTCTTGAGCGCTGGAGCGATATTTCCCGCGGCAATCACCAGTGGGCAACCGGCGCCACGCCTAACAGCGAGTCCATCGGCATCGCCCCGGCCATGACCGGCACCGAATTCACCCACGAAGGCCTTTACGTCAACCAGCACAGCAACTGGCAGAAATTCCTGCTGGATGGCCTGGACGCGAAATCCCTGAAGCTACGTGAGGTGTGAACATGAATGCGCAATTGCAGTACCAGATCGAGCAGTTCTTCTATCGCAAATCCGAACTATGCGACGCCCAGGACTGGGACGCCTACATCAAGCTGTTCGACGAACACAGTGAATTCCATCTGCCGCAATGGGACTCGGAGCATGTCTACACCCTCGACCCCAAGCGCGAGATGTCGCTGATCTACTACCCCAACCGCTCAGGTCTGGAGGACCGTGTGTTCCGCCTGCGCACCGGTAAGTCCGCGTCCTCGATGCCGATGCCCCGAACCTTGCACCTGATCAATAACGTGCGGATCAGCGAACTCGACGGCGGTGAACTGGAAGTGCGTCTGAACTGGCACACCTTGTTCTATCGCCTGGCCACGTCCGAGCAGTTCTACGGCCGCGCGACCTATCGCCTCAAGCCCCACGCCGACAGCTGGCTGATCACCCGCAAGCATGTCCTGCTGCTCAACGACACCATCAACTCGGTGCTCGACTTCTACCACCTCTGAATCCATGGAGACCGGGGCATGAACCACAAGGTCGCATTCAGCTTTGCCGACGGCAAAACACTGTTCTTTCCCGTACAACCCGATGAAATACTGCTCGACGCTGCCCTGCGCAACGGCATCAACATCCCCCTGGATTGCCGCGAAGGCGTCTGCGGAACCTGCCAGGGTCGCTGCGAATCGGGTGATTACAGCCAGGACTATGTGGATGAGGAAGCCCTCTCCGAACAAGACCTGCAACAACGCAAAATGCTCACCTGCCAGACCCGGGTGAAGTCTGACGCGGCGTTTTATTTCGACTTCGCTTCCAGCCTGTGCAACGCCTCGGGTCCCGGGCAACTCGGCGGTACCGTCACCGAAGTGACGCAGGTCTCGGCCAGCACGGCGATTCTGCATCTGGATCTCGGCATGACAAGTCAGTTGGACTTCCTGCCGGGGCAATACGCCCGGCTGCTGATTCCGGGGACACAGAGCAAACGCTCCTACTCGTTCGCCAACCGACCGAGCAGCAGCAATCAGCTGCAATTCCTGATTCGCCTGCTGCCCGACGGGGTGATGAGCAACTACATCCGTGAACGCTGCCAGGTGGGCGACCAAATCGCCCTGGAGGCACCGCTGGGCGCCTTCTATCTGCGGCATGTCGCCAAGCCGCTGATCCTGGTGGCCGGCGGTACCGGGCTTTCTGCGCTGCTGGGCATGCTCGACGAACTGGCCGAACGCGGATGCGCGCAACCGGTGCATCTGTACTACGGCGTGCGGGACGCTGCCGACCTGTGCGAGCGAGTACGCATCGAAGCCTACGCCGAACGCATTCCAGGGTTTCGCTACACCGAAGTGGTCAGTGATCCATCGCCGCACTGGACAGGAAAGCGCGGCTACATTGCCGAGCATTTCGACGCCAGCGAACTGCGCGATGCGCCGGTCGATATGTACGTCTGCGGCCCCCCGCCCATGGTCGAATCGATCAAGAGCTGGTTGCAGACCCAGGCACTGGACAGCGTGCACCTGTATTACGAAAAGTTCACCGAGAGTAATATCTGACGATTCATATCAGGCCTGACAACAATAACCAGAAGGGAACGAGATGGCGGATGAAATCTTGCAACAGGGCGAGCTCAAGCGAGGGTTGAAAAATCGGCATATTCAACTGATCGCGTTGGGCGGAGCGATTGGTACCGGGCTGTTCCTGGGGTCCGCCGGCGTGCTCAAATCGGCCGGACCGTCGATGATCCTCGGTTATGCGATTGCCGGGTTCATCGCCTTCCTGATCATGCGCCAGCTAGGCGAGATGATTGTCGAGGAACCGGTAGCCGGTTCTTTCAGTCACTTCGCCCACAAATATTGGGGCGGTTATGCCGGTTTTCTGTCCGGTTGGAACTACTGGGTCCTGTACGTGCTGGTGGGCATGGCGGAGCTGACGGCCGTCGGCAAATACGTGCAGTTCTGGTGGCCGGAAATTCCCACCTGGGTCAGCGCGGCGGTGTTCTTTGTGCTGGTCAACCTGATCAACACGCTTAACGTCAAGATCTTCGGCGAGATGGAGTTCTGGTTCGCGATCATCAAGGTCGTGGCCATTCTGGGCATGATCGCCCTGGGTTGCTACATGCTGTTCAGCGGCACCGGCGGCCCGCAGGCCTCGGTCACGAACCTGTGGAGCCACGGTGGCTTCTTTCCCAACGGCACCACCGGTTTGCTGATGTCGATGGCGTTCATCATGTTCTCCTTTGGTGGCCTGGAGCTGGTGGGCATCACCGCCGCCGAGGCCAGTGAGCCGAGGAAGGTCATTCCCAAGGCGATCAACCAAGTGGTTTATCGCGTGTTGATCTTCTACGTCGGCGCACTCACCGTGCTGCTTTCGCTGTACCCGTGGGATCAACTGCTGCAGACACTGGGCGCGTCCGGCGATGCCTACAGCGGCAGCCCATTCGTGCAGATCTTCTCGCTGATCGGCAGTGACACGGCTGCGCAAATCCTCAACTTCGTGGTGCTCACCGCGGCGCTCTCGGTCTATAACAGCGGCGTCTACTGCAACAGCCGCATGCTCTATGGCCTGGCGGAACAGGGCGACGCACCGAAATCGCTGATGAAGCTGAACAAACAAGGTGTGCCATTACGCGCGCTGGGCATCTCCGCGTTGATCACGATGTTGTGTGTGGTGATTAACTACGTTGCCCCGCACGATGCGCTGGAGTTGCTGTTTGCACTGGTGGTCGCCTCGTTGATGATCAACTGGACGCTGATCAGCCTGACCCACCTGAAGTTTCGCAAAATCATGGGCCAGCAAGGCATCGTGCCGAGCTTCAAGTCGTTCTGGTTTCCTTTCAGTAACTACCTGTGCCTGGCGTTCATGGCCATGATCATCTGCGTGATGTTGATGATTCCTGGCGTACGCGCCTCGGTGTACGCCATGCCGGTCTGGGTGTTGATCATCTACGTGTTCTATCGGATGCGTGTGGCAAGGGACCGGCGCTTGCCCGTGGCTCAATAATCCCGCGCTCAACAAAAAGCCCCGGCATTCAACTAATGCCGGGGCTTTCTTATTTCGGATGTCGCGTCGTGCTGTATGTAGCAGCTGGCGAAGCCTGCGTTCGACCGCGCAGCGGTCGCAATTCGGTGAGCACGATTTGCCTGAGGAAATGCAGGGACCTGTTTCACGACCGCTGCGCGGCCGAACGCAGCCTTCGGCAGCTGCTACACGGCAACAGCGCTTAGAGGGTCGAACGCACCCGCCACAACTCCGGGAACAGCACGGTATCGAGCATCTTGCGCAGGTAACCGACACCTTCAGTGCCGCCGGTGCCTGGTTGGAAGCCGATGATCCGCTCAACCGTGGTGACATGCCGGAAGCGCCATTGACGGAACGAGTCCTCCAGATCAATGAACTTTTCGGCCAGTTGATAGAGATCCCAATAACGCGAAGGGTCTTTGTAGACCTCGCGCCAGGCCGCTTCGACGGAGGCATCGTGCACGGTAGGGCTGGTCGGATCACGCTCGAACCGCTGCGGGTCGATCTGCAGACCGGCGCTGACCATCAAGCGAATCGCCTCGTCATACAGCGAAGGGGTGGCGATCGCCTTTTCGAGTTCCTGCAACAGTTCCGGACGGTGGGCGTGAGGGCGCAACAGGGTCGCGCTTTTGTTGCCCAGAATGAACTCGATCTCACGGTACTGGAACGACTGGAAACCCGACGATTGCCCCAGAAAGGGTCGTATCGAGTGATACTCAGTCGGGGTCATGGTCGCCAGCACTGTCCAGGCATGCACCAACTGATCAAAAATCCGCGAGACCCGCGCCAGCATCTTGAAAGCCGGCGGCAGCTCTCCCAATCGGAGGTGTTCGCGGGCGGCTTTAAGCTCGTGCAACATCAACTTCATCCACAGCTCAGACGTCTGGTGCTGGATGATGAACAGCATCTCGTTGTGGTCTGGAGACAAGGGGTGTTGGGCATTGAGAATACGCCCCAGGTCCAGATAGTCGCCGTAGCTCATGGCGTCGGAAAAATTCAGCTCGGCGTTATGCCATTCCTCGGTCTGGCTGGCAGGTGAATAGGGACATTGGCTCATTGAGCAGGCTCCTGACGTTGCGTTGTATTCAGTGGACGCAAAATAGCCCTCACCGGACTGGCGTCGAGATGGGCAAAGCGCAGCGGCAGTGCGATCAATTCATAGTCACCTTCCGGGACCTCATCGAGCACGATGCCTTCGAGAATGGCCATCCCGTGGCGGGCCACCGCGTTGTGCGAGTCCATGGTCTTGGATTGCTGCGGGTCCAGCGACGGCGTGTCGATACCGATCAAGCGCACGCCGAGACGGGCCAGCAGGTCGACGGTTTCCTTGGCGACGGCAGTGAAGTGCGGATCCCAGGTCGTCAGCGGCGCCTGTCGATAGGTGCGCAGCAGGACACGCTCGGGCAGGTTATGTAAACGACCCTCAAGGTGTTCAGGGTGCACCAGTTGGCCACTGTCCAGGCAATGCAACACCCGGCAAGGCCCGATATAGACATCCAGCGACACATCGCCAATGGCGGCGCCGTCCGCGCTGTAGTGCAGCGGCGCATCGACATGGGCGCCCGTGTGCGGCGACAGCGTGATCCGCCCGACATTCACTGGGCATTCAGGCCCGAAGGTCCAGACGCGTTCTTCCTGAAAAGGCGTATCACCCGGCCAGGTCGGTGTTGCGGCACTCAAGGGCGGGCTGATGTCCCACCACGACATTGTTTTTTTCATTGCAAAGCTCTCGGCCTTTTCCGAAGTGAATGATACGAGCGATACCTGTGCATGTTCTTGCGAATACGTTCGAAAATGCCGGGGGCTTTCGCACAAACTGCCAGGAAACGGCGGTTTATCGAGAGGAAATTTCAACACCCCCCTCATCGATTTCCACCACCGGGCCTGGTGTGGATGGACGACGGTCGCTGCGTTTCTGGATACCTCAATGTCGAGCACAGACAACTGGTGCCGCACCAAGCCCTATAGGGTGCGACTTCAGTTCCCCCTAACGCCCGGAGTCATCATGTCCGCACCGATTACCGTTCTTCGCGACACTCACCCACTGCCAGTGCTCGACGCCTGCAAATGGGAAAAACTCGAAGGTGACCCGCACACCGTCAACCTCAACGCCTACACCAGCGAAGACGGCAGCAAGATCATGGGCACGTGGATTTGCACGCCGGGCAAGTGGTATGTGGAATACGTGAAGTGGGAATACTGCGATTTCCGCGAGGGGTACTGCATCATCACGCCAGAAGGCAAGGAACCGATCCATCTGCGCGCGGGTGATATTTTCGTCATCGAGCCGGGGATGAAAGGCACGTGGGAAGTGGTTGAAACCGTGCGCAAGTATTTCGTGTTCGCCTGATACAAAAAACCGGGAGATCACCCGACGTGATCTCCCGGTAAATATCGATGCGACCGGCTGCTCCTACAGGGGTTTGCGATAGCTGTTGATGATGGCCGAGAAGTCCTTGCCACCTTCCCCACGCTGGCTCATCGCCTGATACAACTGCTGAGCCACTGCGCCGAGCACCACTGGCTGGTGCGCCTGACGTGCCGCTTCTGTCGCCAACCCCAGGTCCTTGAGCATCAGCTCGGCACCGAAACCGCCGGTATAGCCACGCGAGGCTGGCGCCGTTTCGACGATGCCCGGCCACGGGTTGTACATCTCCGAACTCCAGCAACGCCCGGTGGAGCTGTTGATAATCCCGGCCAGCACGCCCGTGTCGATGCCCAAGGCATCGCCCAGCGCCATGGCTTCGCTGACGCCGACCATGGAGATCCCCAGCAGCAGGTTGTTGCAGATCTTGGCGATTTGCCCGGTGCCGACTTCACCGCAATGAACGATGTTGCGGCCCATTTGTGCCAGCACCGGTTGCAGGGTGGCGAACAGTTCAGGGGTGGCACCGACCATAAACGTCAGGGTTCCCGCCGCTGCGCCCCCCGTACCGCCGGAGACTGGCGCATCGGCCACGGCCACGCCTTGCTTGGCAGCGGCTGCGGCAACATCACGGGCGGTCTGCGGATCGATGGTGCTGCAATCCACTGCCGGCACGCCTTTGGCGATCCCCGCCAGCACGCCATCTTCACCCAGCCAGACGCTGCGCACATGCACGGCGGCCGGCAGCATGGTAATCACCAGTTCTGCGCCCTGAGCGGCTTCACGGGCCGAAGCGCTGATGCTGCCGCCCAGTTGTTCCAGCTCTGCCAGAACGGCTTTGTTCAAATCCACCAGCCGCAACGAATGGCCGGCCTTGATCAGGTTGCGCGCCATCGGCGCGCCCATGTTACCGAGACCGATAAAAGCGATTTTCATGTCCGGCTCCTTAACGCAAGTTGATGGTGGTGTTCACACCGTCGTTGACGCTGTCGTCATCGAACCAACGACTGGTGACCGTCTTGGTCTGAGTGTAGAACTGCACCACTTGCTTGCCATACGGACCGAGGTCGCCAAGCTTGGAACCGCGCGAACCGGTGAAGCTGAAGAACGGGACCGGCACCGGAATCGGAATGTTGATGCCGACTTGACCGACGTCGATTTCGTTCTGGAATTTGCGGGCAGCCGCACCGCTCTGGGTGAATAGGCCCGTGCCATTGCCGAACGGGTTGGCGTTGACCAGTGCGATGGCCTCGTCGAGCGTATTGACTTCCAGCACCACCAGCACCGGGCCGAAAATTTCCTGGGTGTAGATCTGCATCTCGGGTGTTACGCCGGAGAACAGGGTCGGGCCGATAAAGTTACCTTTTTCAAAGCCTGGAACCGTGATGTCGCGACCGTCCAGCTCCAGTTTGGCGCCTTCCTTGATGCCGCTTTCGATCAGATCCAGAATCCGCGCCTTGGCTTTTTTCGAGATCACCGGACCAACGTCCGTCCCGGCCTCGCTGCCGGCATTCACCTTGAGTTTCTGCGCCAGCGCTTTCAGGTCCGGCAGCCACTGCTTGGCCGCGCCCACCAACACCACGACAGAGGTGGCCATGCAGCGTTGACCCGCAGCACCGAAACCGGCACCGACCAGCGCATTCAGCGCTTGCTCGCGATTGGCATCCGGCAGCACCACGGCGTGGTTCTTCGCGCCCATCATCGATTGCACGCGCTTGCCATGTTTGCCGGCCAGGTCGTAGACGTGTGTACCGACGGCGGTCGAACCGACGAAGGAAACAGCCTTGATGTCTTTGTGGGTGCAGAGCGCGTCCACCACGTCCTTGCCGCCATGAACAACGTTAAGCACGCCCGCCGGAACGCCAGCCTCGATCGCCAGCTCCACCAGCAGCATGGTCGACATCGGGTCCTGTTCGGACGGTTTGAGGACGAAGGTGTTGCCGCAGGCGATGGCCATCGGAAACATCCACAGAGGAATCATGGCCGGGAAGTTGAATGGGGTGATGCCGGCGCAGACGCCGATTGGCTGACGCAGGGTGTAGGTATCGACGCCGCCCGCGACGTTTTCGGCGAATTCGCCCATTTGCAGGCTACCAATGGAACAGGCGTGTTCGACCACTTCCAGGCCACGGAAGATATCGCCTTCAGCGTCGGCAATGGTTTTGCCCTGCTCGTTGCTGAGCACCACGGCGATGCGCTTGGAGTGTTCGCGGATCAACGCCTGAAGCTTGAGCATGATGCGCATGCGCGCGCCGATCGGCGTCAGCTTCCAGGTCTGGAAGGCGCGATGGGCGGCACTGATCGCGGCGTCGACTTCGGCGGCTGTGGCAAACGGAACCTTGGCCAGCACTTGCTGGGTGGCCGGGTTGACGATGTCGTGCCATTCGGTGGTCTGGGACTCGACCCACTCGCCGTCGATCAACAGCTTGACCTTGTGCAGCGTGGTTTCGTTTGGCGTGAGCGATACGTTCATGGTGGGTCTCCTGGACGTTGTTCTTATTTAGAGAGCTATCTTGGGAGCCAAGGCGAGACAGTCGCCTTGAGTTGAGTCGTGTGTCGCGAATTGGTTGTCGGACTGTTTTTGGAGTATAGATGTGCAAACTTCTAATAAGAACGCACATAAAAGCCGGTCCATCATGCAAAAAAACATCACATCCTTAGGCTCGCTGAATTGGGATGACCTCAAGTTTTTCCTTGAAGTCGCCCGCACCCGCAAGGCCAGCACCGCCGCCAAACGCCTGGCGGTCGACTACACCACCGTGTCGCGGCGCATCAGCTCACTAGAAGCGTCGTTGGGCACGTTGCTGTTCGAGAAATCCCGGACCAGCGGTTTCGTCCTGACCGCCGAGGGCCAACGCCTGCTGGGCTACGCCGAGTCGATTGAAAGCACGCTGCACATGGCCTGCGAGCAGGTTTCCGGCTCCGGCGTCGCGTTGTCCGGCCATGTGCGGATGGGCTGCACCGAAGGCTTCGGCAGTTTTTTCATCACCCCACAGCTGAGCCATTTCGTCGACGCCTACCCGGCAATCTCGGTGGACATCCTGCCGCTGCCGCACTTCATCAGCCTGTCCAAGCGTGAAGCAGACATCGTCATCGCCCTGGAACGCCCGGAGCATGGCCCGTACGTCTGCTGCAAACTCTGCGACTACCGATTGCAGCTGTACGCGACGCAGGATTATCTGGACAAGCACCCACCCATCCGCCGCCCGGCAGACTTGGGTAAACATTCATTCATTAGTTATGTCGACGATCTGGCATTCAGCTCGGAGCTGCTGTACCTGGCAAACGTGTTGCCTGGCGCCAGCGCCAACCTGCGCAGCACCAGCGTGATCGCGCAGTTCGTGGCAGCGCAGCAAGGTCGATCGCTGGCGATTCTCCCGTGCTTCCTGGCGGCGCAGGATCCACGGCTGTTGCCGGTACTGCCGGAAGAAATCAACATCACCCGGCAGTTCTGGATGTACTGCCGCGAGGATCTGAGGAAGCTCAAGCGGATTACCCTGTTGTGGGATTACATCCGTGCGGTGACTGAGCAGAATCAACGGCTGTTGATGGGGGAAAGTCGGGAGATGTTGTTCGCCGACGAACAGCCCTTCAAGGAATAAGGTAGCAGCATCGTTATCAGGTCAGCGGGGCTTTGCCAACGGTTTGAATCAGTGTTTGGTACGCAACTTGTAACACCGAGACGCACTCGCAGACACCGAAACGGACCAACTTCCAGAGGCACACGCAGAACCGCGCTAAGGCCCCTATGCCGGCGCACGATAAGACTCAGCCGCTAGGGGCCTACGGGGAGACTTGGGAACCATAGAATCACTGAGATGGCCATTCAGATTTTTCCGCCAGAATCTCAAGGGATGAATAGTTAACTCTCGTGGATAATTTACCCCTTGGAAGCCCAAAGTCATTCTGTGCATATCAGTTGTACGATGCGTTCTTCTCCCATGAGGGATTTTTCGGTCCAGTCTTCGAGTATCTTTACTTGCTCTGGAGACAAATCGTAGCCATCGAATTCGTCTTCCGGCTGTTGCCAGTTCATCAGTTTTTTTAGTTCCTCGTGACGGCTGCCGGGTATCTCCACGCTTAGAAGCAGTTCCTCGGTCTGTCTGTCAAAGACTTCTATGACATGTTTCATTTTTCTACTCTCCTTGTCGGGTCAGCAGGTTTTGTTTGCTCCCCGGTCTCCGGGTCGTACTCGCCAAGATGCTTTCCTTGTTTGGTGTACAGCTCAACCTTGCCATGTTGTGAGTCCCACTCATAAATTCTTCCTGACGAATCCTTCCAACGCCTGCGTTTTTTACCGCCACCACGCACAAACGTTTTCAATGGCGCGGGTTTCACATCAGGAAAAGCTGGAAGTGCTGTTGGTGCGGGGTGGTACTTAAGGTCTCCTGGGACACTCAAAACAATGTAAACCGGCTTCACCAACGACCCCGCCGGAAACACAAGAATGAAGTCCCTGTACTCAGGCGGGTAAATCGGGTTCACGATGATGCCGTCAGCCGCTTTCGTCGGCGGGTAAACCCAGATGTGCGGTGCTTGTGGGGCGGCTTCCAGTTTGGGGATGCCGAGGATGTCGGAGCCATCCTCGGCGGGCGTCCAGATCAGTTCAATGCCGTCACCGAGGTCCGCCACCTGTTGGCTGCCGCGCAAGGAGAACTGCACGACTTCGACCATTTCCCAATCGCGGTGCTTGCCGGTGTAAAAACCGTAACCCTTGAGACTGCCGTCAGCCTGTTGCTCGACGCTTAGTCGAACTCGTGTACGGGCTTGCTTCAGGGCTCGGAGCTGGTCTTCGGTGTAGAGGGCGCTATCGCCCAGGCTGGGGGCCCAGAATATGGCGGCCAGGCCCGCCAATGCCGTGGTTCCTGCTGCGCCGAGTGTTGCGACCGGTATGGCCAGAGACGGGAAGCGCAGTGCAAGACGGCCTATGCCGAGCGAAACGGTCGTGCCGCTGATTGTTTGCAGATTCAGCAGACCGGAATCGTCTGCTTCGCGAGCGCCGAGCCAGGCAATTTCACCGTAGTCCTTGAGGCTGTCGGTGGGCACCATTCCCAAAGGATTCGAGTAATCAATGATGGCGTCCGGCAGTTTGCAGGACTTGGCGAAGACACATCCGGCTTGAATGGGCTTTTGCCTTTCTGCCAGGACCTGACGGCCGCGCTCGAAGGCATCTTGCCTGGCGAGCATGGCGTCGTAGGCGTTTTGTCGGGCTTCCCGCTCGGCCAGTTCGGTGGCCGTCATGAAGCGCTGAGGGACGTGATGTCCGTCGCCGGACGGCGGGTTTTTAACCCTGGGGACCTCCTTGTTGCCAGCCACGGATCTTCCTTGCGTTCGTACGTCGACAGCCCATGAAAAAAGGCTGTGCGACGTTAACGAACGTGGCTAATCGTGGCTGTAGGACGAGTCTTGAATGCCCCTAAGAGTTGTCTCTGTTTCTCAGCTCGGCAGGGCGGTGTTCTTGCGACTCGCCGAGGCGGCCTATCAGTGCAGTTGAAAAATGAGCGGGAAGTGGCGCCAGAATTTCAACAAGGTCGCGCACCTGGGCTCTTCGGACAATTTCCGCCCCTAGGCGCCGCACCGTTCAAACACCCGTCTTGATGCCCTCTTCCAACTCCAGCATTAACCCGCTCAAGCGCTTGACCTTGCGCCGCACCGCCTCTTCGAACACACCGGTACGAGGTTCGATCAATGTGAACCAGTCCTTGGCCCGAGTAATTCCGGTATAGATCAACTCCTTGGTCAGCACAGGGTTCAAGGCGTCCGGCAGAATCAACGCGGTATGGGCAAACTCCGAGCCTTGGGATTTGTGCACGGTCATGGCATACACGGTTTCGACATCGTTGAGCCGGCTCGGGAGCACAAATCGCACGCCGCCCTGACCATCGTTTCGCGGAAACGCCACGCGCAGCACCTGCTTGCCCGGACAGTCGCGTTCCGGCAATTTGAGGGCAATGCCGATGTCGCCATTCATCAAACCCAGACCATAGTCGTTGCGGGTCATCAGCACTGGCCGACCTTCGTACCACTGCTGGTCGCTATCGATCAGCCGGGCCTTGAGCAATGCGCCGGTCACTCGCTGATTCAAGCCCTCCACGCCCCAGGGCCCTTTGCGTACGGCGCACAACAACTGGAACGCGTCGAAGGCTTGTAACACCTGCCGTGCCCAATCTGCCCAGCGCGAATCATCAAGCGTGCAGTCGAGCGGTGGTCGCTCGCGTCGCAGCAAGCCCAGGTAATGCCGATAACCTTGCGGCCCATCACCATGACCTTCGAGCAGCAAGCGCTCCAGCGCCCGATCCTGCTCCCCCTTGAGGGACAGTGAAAACACGTCGCTGTGACTTCGAGCCGCCAACAACTTGCGGGCCTCCTCGGGCTGCTGCTGGTTCACCCAACGTGCCAGTTGGCCAATGCCGCTGCCTTCGCCGAACCGGCGCGAGTGGCGCAGCATCACGACTTGCTGAGCCAGAGGATGCGTGCCGTTGGTGTCTTCATGCAAACCGCTGGACACCAGACTTTCTCCGCTGACCGACTCCAGCCACTGGCGAGTCTGCGGGCTGTACCAGCCGGCCTCGGCATCGCGACACAGATCGCCCAGCACAGCGCCCGCTTCAACCGATGCCAGTTGATCCTTGTCGCCAAGCAACACCAGGCGGGCATGGGCCGGCATCGCGTCTAGAAGATTGGCCATCATTTCCAGATCGATCATCGAGGCTTCGTCCACCACCAGTACATCCAGCGGTAAGCGATTACCCGCGTGGTGACGGAAGTGCCGGGTACCGGGACGACTGCCGAGCAGACGGTGCACGGTGGTGACGTCAGACGGAATTTTGTCTCGTATGGCTTCAGTGACTTTGAGTGTCCGGACTTGCTGACTGATGGACTCCGTCAGCCGTGCCGCAGCCTTGCCGGTGGGCGCCGCAAGCCGTATGCGCAGCGGTTTGCCCGCCTCTACCGCCGGCGCCTGGAGCAACGCCAGCAAACGCACGACCGTGGTGGTCTTGCCCGTTCCCGGGCCGCCGGTGACGATACTGAAAGCGCTACGGGTCGCGAGGGCACAGGCGAGTTTCTGCCAGTCAATCACTTCGCCGGGTTTGGCGGGACCGAACAAACCGGTCAGGCGCAGCGGCAAATCAGTGGGTGCTGTTTCGTGCTCCGCCAGGCGCTGGCGCAGCGAGTGGTCGATGCGTCGTTCGTAAGCCCAGTAACGGCGCAAGTACAGGCGCTTGCCCGATAACACCAGGGGCCGGTGCTGTGCCGACTCACGAGCGTCGGCCGCCAAAGCGACCAGGCGGCTGCCGGCCAATACCTTGCACCAATGAGCCCCCTCCAGCGTTTCAAGCAATTGAGATGGCAACAGCATCGCGCCACTTTGCACATCACCTTCCGGTGGCAACGACAGGGCGAAGTCCGGCGCTTTCAACGTCTCGAACAAATCCAGGCAGACGTGGCCGTGCCCCAGTTGGTGACTGGTCAATGCCGCCGCCAGCAGTACCAGCGGATCATCGTCAGGGGCGAGTTCATGAAGAAAGGCAACGAAGGCTTTGTCCAGCGACCGAAGCCAGCCGCGCTCGACCCACCGCGTGAGTAATATCAACAAGTCATCGGCGCAACTCAAAGGAGTCAGATGCGCCAGGCTTTCGGCCGCCAGAGGCGTGGGCAGCAAATCAGCGAAGGTGCGACTCATAGCAGTACTCCCTGTTCCCAGGCGGGTTCAACCTTGGGTTCTGGCTTGCCTTGGAACAACCGGTCCAGACGTTCGATCAGCTCTTTTGGAGGACGGGCGAAATACACACCCTGGCTGGATGCGCGCGTACCACGCAGAAACAGGTACATCGCGCCCCCGACATGCCGGTCGTAATCGTATTCGACCAGCCGTGCCTTGAGCTGTCGATGCAGGGCCAACAGGTACAGCACGTATTGCAGGTCATAACGGTTGTCGAGTATCGACTGTTCCATGGCCTGCTCGGTGTAGGCCGCATCGTCAACGCCCAGCCAGTTGGATTTGTAGTCAGCGACGTAGTAGCGACCGCCGTGTTCGAACGTCAGGTCGATAAAGCCCTTGAACATGCCATTGAGCAAGACCGGCTCTGCAGACACCCGGGCCACGCCGTTGTGGGTGTATTGGCAGACCAGTTCATCGAGCTTGAGCACATCGACTTTGTGGCTGGCGAACCAGAACTCCATCTCGACCCGGGATTGGGTCAACTGCTCGAACACTACGGGCGTGTGCTCTGCGCCGATGTGCAACGGGGATTTGAGCAGGTGTTGCAGCCATTCGCTCAACGTGGTGATCCAGCCTTCCCAGCCACGGCGGTTGCAGCGCCGGCCAACGGCGTCTTCGATGGCTTTCGGCGTAACGGCAAAACCTTCGTTACCGGCCCATTCAAGCAAGCCATGGAGGAAGGTGCCTGGGTTCGGGCCACGAGGGAATCGATGGATATCAGCACCGCCTGCCAAGACTTCTCGTGGCGCTTGCGGGTCGAGGCGTTCGTCGTCAAAGAGCTTTTGCGCTTGCGGGCTTTCAGGCGCTTCATCGGCACTCACACTCAGGCGGTCGCCTATGCGCAAGGCACTGTACGAGGCGATCCACCAGTTCTCGCTGGCCTTGCGCTTGGGGACCAGCGGCGCCAGCAAGGCTGCTTCGTTACGCGGCGGATGGTAATGCTCGGCGCTCGCTTCAGGCATTTCACTGCAGTTCAGCGCTGGGCAGTCCTGCTGCAGGTCCTCCAGCCAACGCTTCAAACCAGCCGACTCGGGCAATGCTGCGCCACCGCCCAGTAAATAACCCAATGCTGACAAATGCAGCACCGAGCTGTTGTTATTGCCGCGCTTGAGGTCTGTCACGCCGAGCCAACAAGCGTGTTGCGCTCGGGTCAGCGCCACATAAAGCAAGCGCAGATCCTCGGCCAGACGTTCATCGTCAGCCAGGGTGATCAATTCGGCCGTCGGCTTCAACGTCACCTGGGCCTTACCGCTGGAATCGTGGTAATGCAACGGCAGTCGGCTGCCATCTACCGGCTTCGCCGAGCAGATGAAGGGCAGGAACACCAAGGGATACTCAAGCCCCTTGGACTTGTGAATGGTCACGACTTTCACCAGTTGCTCGTCGCTCTCCAGACGCAGGATCTGCTCTTCGCCTGCCTGACCGGACAGCGCCAGATGCTCGGACAAATGCCGGATCAGCGCTTGCTCGCCATCGAGTTCGGCAGAGGCCTGTTGCAGTAATTCGGACAGGTGCAGCAGGTTGGTCAACACCCGCTCGCCATCGCTGCGCGCGATCAATGCCTGGGGTAGCTGAAAGTCATGCAAAAGACGTCGCAGCATCGGCAATACGCCTTGCTTGCGCCACAGTTCGCGGTAACCACGGAACTGCATGACCCGCGCTTCCCAGGCCAACTCGTCCTGATTCAGCTGCTCCAGTTCGGCCAGCGACAGGTTCAACGTGATGCAGGCCAACGCGGCGCGCAGCGGACGCTCGACATCCGGCTCGGCACAGGCTTTCAGCCAGGTCAGCACGTCATGGGCTTCCTGGGCGGCGAACACCGAGTCCTTGTCCGACAAATAAACGCTGCGCACGCCGCGAGCAGACAGTTCGCCCCGCACAGCCTGCGCCTCTTTGCCATCGCGTACGAGGATGGCGATATCCGAGGGCAACAGCCCTCTGAAATCTTTGCCGTCCTGTATGAAACCTGCCCGACCCTGTTGCCCGCCGTTAAGCAACGCCGTGATTTCACTGGCGCAGCTGGCGGCTAATTGTTGTCGGTACACCGCGCCGGACAATGGCTGCTCGGCGGACAGATGCCAGACGTTCAGCGCGGGCACCACCTGACCATCAATGTGCAGGACTTCTTTGCGTCCCTGGGAGGCGACGGGCAGGAACGGCACCGGGTTCTCGCCATTCTTTTCGCGAAACAGGAATGCGCCACGGCCCACCGCACGGGACTCGGCACGCTCGAAAACATGGTTTACCGCATTGACCATGCCATGACTGGAACGGAAGTTGGTGCCCAGGGTATGTAGACGGCCAGCGGTCGCCTGTCGGGCGCGCAAGTAGGTGTAGATGTCGGCGCCGCGAAAGGCGTAAATCGCTTGTTTCGGATCGCCGATCAGGAACAGACCACCCTCGGGACTGTTGTCTTCGATGCGATAAATGCTCTCGAAGATCCGGTACTGCACCGGATCGGTGTCCTGGAACTCGTCGATCAGCGCGACCGGAAATTGCTCGCGGATCAGGGTTGCCAGACGCTCGCCGCCATCGGCCTGTAGCGCTGCATCGAGGCGCAGCAGCATGTCATCGAAGCCCATTTCTGCGCGGCGACGTTTCTCTTCTTCGAACCGAGCCCCCACCCACTGGGCAGCATGTTGCAGAACCGCAGCATCAGGTGTCGGCAACTCATCGAGACGAGCCTTGAGGCCGGGCATCGCGTCCAGTCCTGGATGATTCGGGACCTCGCCCTTCTTCCAGGCTTCAGCCATGCCATCGGGGGTCAGGCGAGTGAACCCAGTACCGATATCCAGCTGCTCGAGGGATTCGTCCTCGGCCCAGGCTTTTATTTTTTCGAACCAGGGTTCGAAATAGCGCGCCTGCATCTTGCGACCGTCGACGCTCTTGCTCGAAACACCCTCGTGACAGATGGCAAGCAACTCATCCGCCCACTGACGCCACGGCATCTTGAGTTCCAGCAACGCCGCACGTCGCTCCAGCAGACACTCGGTGATCAGCTCAGCGGGTTCTTTGCCTTCGCCGCTATCGCGTTCACTGGCGAACAAACCCCGTATTCGCGGCAGCAGGGCCGCCGGGCCGCCCCAATTGCCGCGCACCCAGTTGAGTGCATCGCCTTGCATCGGGTAGCAAAACAATCGCCAGTAATCGCGCAGGACCTCACCCAGTAAATCACTGTGGTCGGTTTCAAGGGTTTGAGTGAACAGACTGCCACTGTCGAACGCGTGCTCGCGCAACATGCGCTGGCACCAACTGTGGATGGTCGAGACGGCGGCTTCGTCCATCCACTGTGCAGCGATGTCCAGCCGATTGGCGCAACCGGACCATTGCTCCGGCAGGTACTGTTCCCGGAGCTCGGCAATCAAGCCATCGGGCGCCGACGTTTCATCTCGAAAAAACCGTGCCGCCTCGGCCAAACGTGTACGGATACGTTCGCGCAGTTCTTTGGTCGCCGCATCGGTAAACGTTACAACGAGGATCTGCGGCGGTAACAGCTCACGTCCGAAACCGCTCGAGTCGCCGCCGTGCCCCAGGACCAGACGCAGATAAAGAGCGGAGATGGTGAAGGTCTTGCCGGTCCCGGCACTTGCTTCGATCAGTTGGCTGCCGCGCAGCGGGAATGCCAGCGCCAGAGGTGTTTTCGTGGTCATGAGCGCGCCTCCTCGCTGGTCAATGAACGCCAAGGGGCTTCAAGCAGCGGACGATACAATGCGTCGCACCAACCGGGGAACGTCTCATCAGCAACCAGAGCGTCGTAGTCGGCGAACTGACGTGCGAGTGCCGTGCTTTCACGCCGTTCACCCTCTGTGTTCAGGCCGTCGCCTTCGTAGGCTTTGCGGGCGGCCGCCTCGGCTTTGACCGGATCGGTTTGACCGAGCCACGCGAACGCTGTTTTCACGGCAATCGGCAGTGGTTGGCGCATGCCCGTTTGCCAGGCCATTAACAGGTCACCCAGAATCCGCAGCGCTGCCCCCTCCTCAATCGGACCGAGCAGCAGACTGTCGTCACTGGCCACCAATGCTGTGGTCATCGCCATACCACTGGCGCAGGCCACCAGGTGATTGACCCAGGGCCGCGTCAGTCGATGCCATTTACGCGACTTGATCGAGCCAATGCTGTTGGGGATGGTAGTGACTGATAACAAACAGCCATCGGCTCGTTGATGCAGACCACTGAGCCAACCTTCCAGCTGCAGCCCCTGCAATTCCAGGTTCACTGGCAGCGCACTGGTGAGCGGCGTTGGCCACAATGCCAAGAGCTGCTGATAGCGTTGCAGCAGATCTGGCAGCGGCTCAATCAACTCTCGCTGAAGGCATTCACCAAAACCGGCCATCGGTAGCAACCCGCTGTGTTGCAGGCGTTTTGCCTGCGCCTCGAGAGCCTGATTGGTGTCGTCCAGATTTCCCAGCGCGGCTCCCAGCAGACTGTCGCTGAGGCTATAGCGTTGCAATGCGTCAAGTACGAATGGCTCTTCATCAGCCAACGGCGCCTCAGCCACTTCAAAGAACACCTTCAGCCGCTGACTGAAGAAATGTCGCACCGGATTGCGCAGAAAGTCCTGCAGTTGACCGAGACTGAGCGGCTCATCCTGGACGTAAGGAACGAGGCGCTCGGTATCAGTCGTTTGCTCAGCGGTTTGATGGAGTACCTGCCACTCAGTGGCGTAGCTGAACAAGGCATCGGCTTCATGGAAGTAGCGAGCGCTGAATGGCTGCAGCGGGTGTTCCTGAGTCATGGCTTCAAGTAAATTTTCGTCGACGTCGTGCAATCGCCAGCCGCTGGCCAGATGGTCACGCAATTGACCGATCAATACCGATGCCGGGCGCTCGCTGTTGTCGCGAATGCTACGACCGACCCAGCTGATATAGAGCTGGTCGCGAGCCGACAATAGAGCTTCCAATAGCAGGTAGCGGTCATCTTCGCGTCGAGAGCGATCGCCAGGGCGGTAATCACTGCCCATGAGATCGAAGTCTAATGGTGGTTGCGCACGCGGGTAATCGCCGTCATTCATACCGAGCAGGCAGACCAGTTTGAAAGGGATCGCACGCATGGGCATCAGGGTGCAGAAATTCACCGCTCCCGCCAGGAAACGCTGAGACAGCCGGCCTTGATCGAGACCTGCCAACCAGGCCTCACGGACCACCGTCAACGGCAATTCTTCCTGCAGGTTTACTGACTCACAAGTCTCAAGCCAGGTTTCACGTAACGCTTCGAGTTGAGCCAGCAAGTAGTCGTCATGCTCATTACTGGCCTGGAAGAACAACTGCACCAATGCTTGCAATCGCAAACTCCATTGCTTGGGCGGCGCAGGTTGAGCAAGTTCCTGATGGGCAACTTCAAGGGCGTTGAGCAGCGCGACCAAAGGCCCTATCAGCGCAGCGTCCAGTCCCCCGATCTCGTCGTAGGGCTCGATACCCTCGCAGGCACCCGCACTGCCTACCGCATAACCGAGCAGCATCCTTCTCAGGCCGAAACGCCAACTGTTTTGCTCCAGAGCCTCAGGCAGCCCGAGGCCTTCACGTTGCTCCGCGTTCATACCCCAGCGAATGCCAGCGCCTTCGATCCAGCGGTGCAGAGTCGGTAGGTCGCGCTCCTCAACACCAAACCTGGCGCGTAGTGCGGGAACGTCCAGCAGGTCGAGGATCTCGCTGACGGGGAAACGACTGTCAGGCAATTTGAGCAGATGTTCGACAGCAATCAGTAGCGGGTCACGGCCGCGCTGGCCTTGGTCAGCGAGCGTGAAGGGAATGAAGCGCGGGTCGAGGCGCTCAAGCTGACCAAATACCGCGCGAATATGCGGCGCATAACTGTCGATGTCCGGGACCATCACGATGATGTCGCGAGGCCTCAGGTCTGGATCAGCGCTGAAGCGTGCGAGCAATTGATCGTGGAGAACCTCCACTTCGCGCTGAGCGCTGTGGACGATGTGAAAACGGATTGATTCATCACTCTTTAAATCGACAGCCGGCCAGCGCTCGCGAGTTTCATTCAGGGGACGCAATTCAAGAATGTCGTCCTGCAGTTGGTTGAGCATATTTTGTGGCTGGCTGTCGCTGAACAGGTCAATGCGCCCGTCGCGAAATGCCGAGCGATAGCTGTTGGGATCGTCGTAGCTATCGAGCAGATTGATGTAGTCGCGCCCTTGCTTGCCCCAAGCCGCCAGGAGCGGATGGGCGTGCTGATGGAGGGTCTGCGGATCAAGTACAGCGGGCATGCCGCTCTTGCGAGCCTGGCGTTTGTATTGATGTCGCAGCAGGTCTTTATCGGCGACGATGTCCGCCCAGTGGTGACGACATGGGTTGTGGACGCAAAGTAAAACCTGGCTGAATCGGGCCAGTCCGGCGAGTGCTTCCAGGGCTTGAGCCGGCAGAGAAGAAATACCGAAAACGATCACCCGTGAAGGCAGTCCCTTGGGCGCCACGTCGAGACTATTGATGCGCTCTATAAACCGCTGGTGGACGCCGGCACGGCTCTGCGCCATGCCCTGCTCGCCCACGTCCAGCAACAGCGCCCGCCACAACTCTGCCTGCCAACAGTTCGCAGGGGTCAGGGGTTTTGTTTCGCCTCTGCCATTGCGTAACTGATGACGACCGTCTGCCCAGTCTTCCAGCCAGTCAGCCCGATACACTTGATATTGGTCGAACAAATCCGCCAGTCGCTCAGCCAACTGATAGCGTTTGCGCAAATCACTGTCGTTGGTCAGGAAGCGTTGCAGAGGTTCGAAGTGCGGTTGATTGATCAACTGAGGAAGCAGACGCATCAGACGCCAGGTCAGCGGGGCTTTATCGAGCAAGGATTTGGCTGGAATCTCATCACGCCCGAGCACCATGCGATAGAGCTGCCACATGAAACTGCCCGGTAATTGCACGTCGATGGCGGCGGCTATTCCGCAGCCGCCCATGTCGTCATCCCCCGGGTCTTCGGCCAGCGCCAGTTTCAGCCATTGAGCGATACCATTGCTCTGCACCAGCGCAATTTCATTTTCCAATGGAGCCAACGGGTAGCGCCGCATCCAGCTGATTACCAGACTGCGCAACTCGTCCAGGCGATTGCCGTGAACCACCATAAAACCAGCACTGAGGGACGTCGCGTCCGGCATAAAGGCTTCCTTGGAAAATACAAAAGCTAGGGCCGAACCTTAGCATTGTCGCGAGACTGTGACAGCGCAGAGGCGTCCGGTA
>NZ_CATKPT010000009.1:0-112519 GCF_949768125.1 Pseudomonas sp. IT-P253
GACCGGACTGGTCAGCGTATGTTGCTAGCGTGAGGTTTTGATTTTCAGCACTTCGGTGAAGATGGCGTCGACCGTCTGACCGACCTTGAGGTTCTTCATGCGGGCCTGGAGATCGGGGTCCTCGATCTTGACGACTTTCACTTTTCCTTCTGGGGGAAGCAAGGTCACTTCATGTTTTTTCAAGTCGATGTGGGTGATCTTCGACGTGACCTTGACCTGGCGAAACGCCTCCCCGCCCGGATTAGGGTTGTCCTTGTTGGCGGGAGTCATCCCTGTTTTAGTGCTGACACCTCTATCGCTGTTGACATCAGTGTCGAGCACATAGGCAATCGAGCGGGTAACGTGTATGTCGACCTTGTCGCCGACTTTCAGGTTGTGCAGGGCCTTGGCCTTGTCGGTGAGCTGGAGGGTTACCGGGTTCTTGTCTGAACCCTCCACAGTGACCTGAAAATTCGCCGCATCGACGGCCAGTACGTGCGTAACGATGTGAGCCTCCAGCGCATTAGTGCCCAGCGGTATATCGGCTGCATGGGCCGTAAAACTGGCGGTGGACATGATTGAGGCGAGAGCAATAGCTTGGGCAAGGGACCGGATCGGTTTCATAGGCCTGTTTTCCATGTGGTGGCTGACGGAACAACGCAGCGAATACCGGGTTAGAGCGCGTTGCTCACGCGAAAGCATAGTCACTGATTGCCGATGTGCCTGCTCAAAGCGTCAATTGATGCGGGTCAGTACTTCCCTCGGCTCGATTTCGATCAGCCGGTTGGAGTTGGGCTTGATATGCCCCCCATCAAAGCGCAAAAAAAAAGGCCGCCACAACCCGACGTTGCAGCGACCCGAGGGTGACTCTATTTAATGCGGCCCACTGGCATGAGCCGTCAAAGATTAATGTGCCCCGGCAGCCTTGTTCAGGTCGCTCTCAGCCCATTGTGTATAAACGCACGCGTCCGCAGTAGCCCAGCGCACGCGAACCGGGTCGCCGGTCTTGAGCGGCATGCCCGCAGCGGAGAGTGCCTTGACGGTCATCGAGGTGCCGCCCAGGGTTTTCACAGTGCAGGTCTGGCTTTCACCGAGGAACAGCACCTCGCCGACAATGGCCGACACTTCATTCCAGCCTGCTGCCAAGGGGTCTTGAGCGGCTTGCCCGACACTCAAGGCCAGGGCTTTTTCCGGGCGAACCATGAGCAGGACATCCTGCTCGGTCTGCAACCCCGCGGTCAGGCGGATGGACAGCGATTGACCTTCAAACGAAGCCGCTGCGTTGCCCTGAGCCTTGAGTTTGAGGAAGTTCGAGTTGCCCAGGAACGAGGCAACAAAGGCATTCGGCGGATTCTGGTACAGGTCATAACCGCTGCCCAAACCGACAATCTTTCCGTGACTGAAAATGGCAATGCGCTGAGACAAGCGCATGGCTTCTTCCTGGTCGTGGGTCACATAAACGATGGTGATGCCAAGGCGCCGATGCAGCTGGCGCAGTTCGTCCTGCAAGTCTTCACGCAGCTTTTTATCGAGCGCCCCGAGCGGTTCGTCCATCAGCAAAATGCGTGGCTCATAGACCAGCGCCCGAGCGATGGCGACCCGTTGCTGTTGGCCGCCAGAGAGTTGCGAAGGGCGACGATGGGCGAACTGTTCGAGTTGCACCAGTTTGAGCATCGCATCGACCCGGCGCTCGCGCTCGGCGCTGGCCAGCTTGCGAATCGCCAACGGGAACGCGATGTTGTCGCGCACCGACAGGTGCGGGAACAGCGAGTAGCGTTGGAACACCATGCCGATGTCGCGCTTGTGCGGCGGCACGTTGACCAGCGACCGGCCGTTGACCAGGATTTCTCCGCTGCTCGGGGTTTCGAAGCCGGCGAGCATCGACAGCGTGGTACTTTTGCCGGAACCGCTGGAGCCCAGGAAGGTGAGAAATTCACCGTCCTTGATGTCCAGCGAGATGTCGTCCACGGCGGCAAATTCGCCGTAGTACTTGTTCAGGTTGCGCAGGCTCACCAGGGGTTGGTCATTGTGTTGCGCGGTATCTTTGATCACTGCACTCATGTCGTACTCCTGGGCGCTCAGGCGCTGATTTCATTGCGCCGGCGAACGGCGGCGGCGATCACCATGACCAATACCGAGAGGCCGATCAGCAGCGTCGAGGCGACGGCAATCACGGGCGTCAGGTCCTGGCGCAGGGTGGTCCACATTTTCACGGGAAGGGTTTGCAGGGTCGGGCTGGCCATCATCACGCTCAGCACCACTTCATCCCAGGAAACCAGGAAAGCGAACAGCGCGCCGGCCACCATGCCCGGACGAATCGCCGGAAAGGTCACCTTGAACACCGCCTGCAGGCGTGAGGCACCGCAGATCACCGCCGCGTCTTCGATCGACTGATCGAACAGCTTCAGCGAGTTGATGATCGAGATGATGGTGAATGGCAACGCAACTATCACGTGGCTGACGACGAAGGCAAACATCGTCCCGGTGTAGCCGAGTTTGAGGAACAGCGCATACACCGCCACCGCAATGATCACCAGCGGCACGATCATCGGCAAGGTGAACAGGCCATAGAGCAGTTCCCGGCCAGGGAAGCGTCCGCGCACCAGGGCAAAAGCGGTGGGCAAACCGAGCGCCACGGCGAAGAACGTGGTCAGGACGGCGACCTTCAGGCTTGCCAGCGCGGCGTTCATCCAATCGGCGTTGGAGAAGAACTGGCCGTACCATTTCAGTGTCCAGCCCGGCGGCGGGAACACCAGCCACTGGGAGGAGCCGAACGACAGCAGCACGATGAATACGATCGGCAACAACAGGAACAACGCGATCAGGCCAGTCGTGAAGTACAGGCCGAAGCGCATGCGCCGGCTCATGGCATTGGGGGTCAGGAGCATGACGGCTTACCTCGCGTTGCTGGCGCCAACCGGGGATTCCGGTTGAAGCTTCAGGTAGAAGTAGAACAACACCAGCGTGATGACGATCAACAATGCGGCACCGGCGCTGGCCAGGCCCCAGTTGAGGAACGACTGCACCTGCTGAATGATGAACTCGGGCAACATCATGTTCTGCGCACCGCCCAGCAATGCCGGGGTGACGTAGTACCCAAGCGACATCACGAACACCATCAGGCCACCGGAGAACAGCCCTGGCCGGCACAGCGGCAGGAAGACCCGGAAGAAGTTGGTCCACGGACTGGCGCCGCAGATCGAGCCGGCTTGCAGGATCATCGGGTCGATGGCCTGCATGGTCGCCTGCAGCGGCAGTACGATGAACGGGATCATGATGTAACTCATGCCGATCACTACACCGGTCAGGTTGTGCACCATTTCCAGCGGTTGATCGATGATGCCCATCGCCATCAGCGCCTTGTTGATCACCCCGGAGGCTTGCAGCAACACCAGCCAGGAATAGGTCCGGGCGAGTAGGCTGGTCCACATCGACAGCAGCACGATGTTAAGAATCCAGCGACCCCAGCCTCTTGGCACCAAGGTAATGGCCCAGGCCAATGGAAAGCCAAGCAGCAGGCTGAACAGGGTCACCAGTCCCGCTACCGAGAAGGTGTTGAGCAACACCCGCGCGTACGCCGAGTTGGCAAACAACTGCGCGTAGTTGCCCAGGCCCGGTGTTGGTTCAAGCACACCGCGCAGTAACAACCCAATCAACGGCGCCAGAAAGAACAGGCCAAGGAACAGCAGGGCAGGGATCAGGTTGCTGGCGCCACGCCAGCGCTGCGCCAGTGAAGGGGATTGATTCATCACAGCCGCCTTGCCGGTAACCGTACCGGCAGCGCCAGTGGCGCTCCCGGTCGGAGTCAGTTGACGTGACGCGGTTGCCGTCATTTTCATTTGACCAGCCATTCGTTCCACCGTGTCGCGATGGCCGGACCGTTCTTGGCCCAGTACGCGAAGTCTAGAGTGATTTGATCCTTGGCGTAGGCCGTCGGCAGGTTAGGCGCCAGCACCGAATCAAGGCGCGCCACGCTGTCGACGTTGACCGGTGCATAGGCGGTCAGGTTGGAGAAGTCGGCCTGGCCTTTGGCGCTGCTGGCGTTGGCCAGAAACTTCATCGCCGCCGCTTTGTTTTTCGTCCCTTTGGGCACGACCAGAATGTCAGCCATGACCAGATTCTGTTTCCAGCTCACGCCCACCGGTGCGCCATCTTCCTGCAGGGCATGAATCCGGCCGTTCCAGAACTGACCCATGCTTGCTTCGCCGGAGGCCAGTAGTTGTTGCGACTGCGCGCCGCCGCCCCACCAGACGATGTCTTTCTTGATGGTGTCGAGTTTCTTGAAGGCGCGATCCAGGTCCAGCGGATAAAGCTTGTCGGCGGCTACGCCATCGGCCAGCAGGGCCAATTCGAGCACGCCTGGGCTTGGCCATTTGTAGAGGGCGCGTTTACCGGGATAGGTTTTGGTGTCGAACAACGCGGACCAATCCTGGGGTTTGCTGGCGCCGAGCTTGCTCTCGTTGTAGCCGAGGACGAAGGAGAAAAAGAACGAACCGACGCCGTAATCAGAGACAAATCGCGGGTCGATCTTGTCGCGCTGGATGACCGTGAAATCGAGGGGTTCGAGCAGGCCCTCGGAGGCGGCGCGCAAGGCAAAGTCGGCTTCGACATCGACCACATCCCACTGCACATTGCCGCTTTCGACCATGGCTTTGAGTTTGCCGTAGTCGGTCGGGCCATCCTGAACCACGGTGACGCCGCTGGCCTTGCTGAACGGGTCGGCCCAGGCCTGCTTCTGCGCATCCTGAGTGCTTCCGCCCCAGCTGACGAAGTTGACGCTTTCGGCCGCCATTGCCAAGTGACTGGCCGTGGTCAGTAAGCCTGCGAGCAGTACTGCGGTTGCACGTTTGTTCAACACCATTTTCACGCCCTCATTGTTGTGTTTATGAGCGGGGCATTTGAGTGCCCGCCTGGGGGGAGCAGTAGGTCCGTCTAGCCAATTAAGATCGTCCGGTCTATGGAATATCATATTATGGTATTCCAAGCTTTGTGCAAGCACTTTGCCTTACCGGCTATCCGCCAAACCGTGTTTTTTGCAGACCGGAACACGGCCCTGTGTAGCAGCTGGCGAAGCCTGCGTCCGGCTGCGCAGCAGTCGCAAAATCGGCGACGCGCAGTTTCAGGAAGACCTCGCGCTCAGGTTTTACGACTGCTGCGCAGCCGGACGCAGGCTTCGCCAGCTGCTACAGATAGCGTTCCCGCATCACTGGGTGAAAGGGATGCTCTCCACCACTTCCAGGTCATAACCGGTCAAGCCTGCGTATTTCAATGGCGGCCCGAGGTGACGCAGTTTGCCAACGCCCAGGTCCTGCAAAATCTGCGCTCCGGTCCCTACTTCAGAATAGATGCGCGATTGTGAGCGACTGAACTGTCGTGGCGGCTGAGTCAGTTGAGGCACACGTTCGAGCAGCGCTTGTGACGATTCGTGATTGGCCAGCACCACCACGACCCCGCGACCTTCATCGGCCACGCGCTGGAGTGCGGCCCACAGCGTCCAGTTAGGCGGACCGCTGTACTCGGCGCCCACCAGATCGCGCAGCGGATCGATCACATGCACGCGTACCAGCGTTGGTTCGTCCCGGCGTAATTCACCCATCACCATGGCCATGTGGACACCGCCTTCAATGCGATCCTCGAAGGTGATCAGACGAAAGGTGCCATGCACCGTGGGCAATTCACGTTCGCCGATGCGCAGCACTGTGTGTTCGGTACTGAGGCGGTAGTGAATCAGGTCGGCGATGGTGCCGATCTTGATCCCGTGTTTGCGTGCGAACACTTCCAAGTCTGGACGGCGGGCCATGGTCCCATCATCGTTCATCACTTCGACGATCACCGAGGCCGGGGTAAAACCCGCCAGGCGTGCCAGGTCACAGCCGGCTTCAGTGTGTCCGGCGCGTGTCAGCACGCCGCCTTCCTTGGCGCGCAAGGGAAAGATGTGGCCGGGTTGTACGAGATCGGCGGGGCCGGCATTGAGGGCGACGGCGGCGGCTACCGTGCGCGCCCGATCAGCGGCGGAGATGCCAGTGGTGACACCGATGGCGGCCTCGATGGACACGGTGAACGCGGTGCTGAAGACGCTGCCGTTGCTCGGCACCATCTGCTCCAGCCCGAGGCGTTGGCAATGCTCGTCGGTCAAGGTCAGGCAAATCAGGCCACGGGCCTCCCGGGCCATGAAGCTGATAGCCTCGGCGGTGCAACAGTCGGCAGCCAGCAGCAGGTCGCCTTCGTTTTCCCGGTCTTCGTCATCGACCAGAAGCACCATTTTGCCAAGTCGATAGTCTTCGATGATTTCTTCGATGCTGTTGAAGGCCATGCTGGGATTCTCTGTGTTTGATGGAATTGTAATGTGGTATACCATAATACAAAACAAACCAAGAGGTCACTATGAAGGCGTACTGGATTGCTCATGTAGACATCACCGACCCCGATCAATATAGCCAATACACCCAGCGGGCCCCGGCGGCCTTTGCAATGTATGGCGGGCGGATACTGGCCCGGGGTGGGCGTAGCGAAGCGATGGAAGGCCGGACGACACCGCAACGCAGTGTGGTTATTGAATTCGACTCGTACGAGCAGGCGCTGGCCTGTTACCAGTCCGAGCAATATCAGGAGGCAAAGCGGCACCGAGAGGGTGTGGCCCGGGCCGAAGTGATCATTGTTGAGGGCGTGGCGCCTGCATAACAAGCGCCCCATAACCCTGTGGGAGCTGGCTTGCCTGCGATGGACTCAATGGCACCGCGTTAATCCTGAAAAAACGCGTCATCGTTGACGTCCATCGTCGGAACGCCGCCCGGAGCAAGCTCGCTCCCACAGGGGGACTTAGCGGATAAAGTGGATCTTGCCGGTATCGTCGTTGCCGATGTAGATGCCATAAACCCCGGCCTGGCGTTCCTCGATATAGCGTTCGAGGATCTGCCGGATCGCCGGATAGTAGATGCTGTCCCAAGGGATGTCCTCGGGTGCGAAGAATTTGTAGTCGAGGGTTTCGGGCCCGTACTGGCCGGTGATCTCCAGCGCGATGGCGCGGAAGATGATGTACACCTCGCTGATCTTCGGCACGCTGAAAATCGAGTAGGGCGAGAGAATTTCCGCGCGTACGCCGCTCTCTTCCCAGACTTCCCGCAAGGCGGCTTGCTCGGTGGTCTCGCCACCTTCCATGAAACCTGCCGGCAGCGTCCAGGTGCCAGGACGCGGTGGGATGGCGCGCTGACACAGCAGGTACTTGCCGTCCTGCTCGATGATGCAGCCCGCGATGATTTTCGGATTGACGTAATGGATGTAGCCGCAGCCGCGGCACATCAGGCGCTCGTGCGTATCGCCCGGCGGAAGCTGAGACTTGAGGTCATTGCCGCCGCACTTTGGACAAAAGCTCGGGCTGAACATTTCAGCGGCCTATGCGCGGTTCTTTAAGCGCGATGGGCAGGGTGATTTCAGGGATTTTCCCGGTCTCTTCCTGTTTGCGCTTGAGGTAATCCAGAGCGACGGCGGCGGCAGCGCGGACGTGGTCGACGCAAGCCTGATGGGCGGCCAGCGCATCGCCGCTCTTGATGGCCTCGACCATGCGTTCCATTTCCTGATTGCTGGCGCCACGACGGTTTTCCTGGGACACCGATGTCGCCCGCAAATAGCTGATCCGTGCCTGCAACTGACGCAGCTGAGTGGCCGCCACATGGTTGCCGGAGCCTTCGAGCAGGACATCGTAGAAACCCTGAACCGAGTCGATGACCTGTTGCAATTCGCCTTCCTTGAGGGCCTTTCGGTTTTCCTCCAGGGCTTTTTCCAGGGCCTTGATGTCCTTGGCCTTGGCACGCAAGGTAAACAGTTGGACGATCAAGCCCTCGAGCACGCAACGCAGTTCGTAGATATCGACGGCATCGGCCAGGGTAATGATGGCGACACTGGGCCCTTTGGCGTCGGCAAACTCCACCAGGCCTTCGGATTCCAGGTGACGCAAGGCCTCGCGCACGGACGTGCGGCTGACGCCCAGGCGATCACACAAATCGCGTTCGACCAGGCGGTCTCCCGGCATGAGCTGGAAGTTCATGATGGCGCTTCGCAGTTTATCCAGCACGATTTCGCGCAGGGTAACGGGGTTGCGATTGACCTTGAAGCTGTCGTCGAGTGGCAGGCGTTTCATGGGGTCCGCTCTGAATGTGGCTGTCCATGCAAAAAGAGCACTTCGATCCGTGGATCGTCCGTGCTCAATCAAAACAGCCAAGGGTTAACTGGAGGCCTCGGCATCGGCTTCGGCGAACGCTTCACGGGCGAGCCGGAAACTGTCAACGGCAGCGGGGACACCGCAATAAATACCGACCTGAAGCAGAATTTCGCGTATTTGTTCACGACTCAGCCCGTTGCGCAAGGCGCCGCGTACATGCAGCTTGAGTTCGTGAGGCCGATTGAGGGCCGAAATCATGGCCAAGTTTATCATGCTGCGCTCTTTAAGCGACAAACCCTCACGGCCCCAGACGTGGCCCCAGCAGTACTCGGTGACCATTTCCTGCAATGGCCGGGTGAAGTCGTCGGCGTTCTCGATGGAGCGGTTGACGTAGGCCTCACCCAACACTTGAGTGCGGATTTTCAGCCCCTGTTCATATTTCTCGTTACTCATCGCTGCGTACTCCCGAAGTCGTCGAGCCCGCCCATCAGGGTGTATTTGAGCTCAAGGTAATCTTCAATGCCGTACTTCGACCCTTCACGGCCCAGGCCCGAGGACTTGATGCCACCAAACGGCGCGACTTCAGTGGAAATCAGCCCTTCGTTGATGCCGACCATGCCGTACTCCAACGCCTCGCTCATGCGCCAGGCGCGGCCCAGATCGCGGGTGTAGCAGTAAGCGGCGAGGCCGAATTCAGTGTCGTTGGCCCTATGGATCGCCTCGGCTTCTGACTCGAAACGGAACACGGCGGCCAGCGGGCCAAAGGTTTCTTCCTGGGCGACTTTCATCGACGACGTCACGCCGGCCAGCACCGTTGGCTGGAAGAAGCCGTGGCCGAGGGCATGGCGTTCACCGCCGCAGAGCAATTGCGCGCCGTGGGCGAGGGCGTCTTGTACATGGTCTTCAACCTTGGCCACGGCACGCTCGTTGATCAGCGGGCCCTGAGTGATGCCGTTGTCGAAACCATTGCCGACTTTCAATTGCGCCACACGCTCTGCCAGTCGCGTGACAAACGCATCGTGAATGCCAGCCTGCACCAGGAAGCGATTGACGCAGACGCAGGTCTGCCCGGCGTTGCGGAATTTGGCAATCAGCGCGCCTTCCACAGCGCGTTCCAGGTTCGCATCGTCGAAGACGATAAAGGGCGCGTTGCCGCCCAGTTCCAGCGACACTTTTTTCAGCGTCGGCGCGCACTGAGCCATCAGCAACTTGCCGATGGCGGTGGAGCCGGTGAAGGACAATTTGCGTACCAGAGGGCTGGCGGTCAGCTCGGCGCCGATGGCCACGGCGTCGCCGGTGATCACATTGAAAATGCCCGGAGGAATACCCGCCTGTTCGGCCAGCGCAGCCATTGCCAGGGCAGAGAACGGTGTTTCCGGCGCCGGCTTGACGATGCACGGGCAACCAGCGGCCAATGCCGGGCCAGCCTTGCGGGTAATCATCGCCGCCGGGAAATTCCACGGCGTGATGGCTGCGACGACGCCGATCGGCTCTTTGCTGACGACGATGCGCGCATCACCTTTGTGGCTCGGGATGGTGTCGCCGTAGATGCGTTTGGCTTCTTCGGCGAACCACTCGATGAAGCTCGCGGCATAGAGAATCTCACCCTTGGCCTCGGCCAGTGGCTTGCCCTGTTCCAGCGTCAATATCTCTGCCAGTTCGTCAGCATTTTCAAGCATCAGCGCGTGCCAGCGCTTGAGGATGTTGCTGCGCTCCTTGGCGGTCAGTGCACGCCAGGCTGGCCAGGCATTGTTGGCGGCCGCGATGGTCTGACGGGCTTCGGCGGCGCCAAGGTTCGGCACCTGGCCGATGCGTTCGCCGGTGGCCGGGTTGAAGATGTCCTGATAGGCGCCATCCGGCGCATCCAGCCATTGGCCATCGATATAGGCCTGCTGACGGAACAGTTGCAAGGCTGCTGGACTCATGCCGGCTCCTGAAAATAGAGGGGGTAACCCTGTGGGAGCGAGCCTGCTCGCGAATGCGGTCTGACATTCAATATTAATGTTGACTGATACACCGCTTTCGCGAGCAGGCTCGCTCCCACATGAAGAACAGAGTCAGGCCAAGGCGGGCAACGGGCCCAGCTTGCCTTTGTGGTAGATCATCGGTGTAACGGGCTGCTCGGGAAGAATCAGGTTCTTCACCGCGCCGACGATGATGGCGTGATCACCACCATCGTATTCGCGCCATAATTCACACTCGATGATCGCCGTCGCTTTAGCCAGCAACGGATTGCCCAAGGCACTCAAGTGCCACTCGATACCCTTGGCCTTGTCCTTGCCTTTACTGGCAAAAGCATAGGCTTCGGCGGTCTGGTCGGCGGACAGCAGGTGAATCGCAAACTGCTTGCTGTCGCGCAGGATCGGGTATGTGTCCGAGGCATAGTTGGGGCAGAACAGCACCAGCGCCGGGTCAATCGACAGCGCACTGAATGCGCTGGCGGTGATGCCGACGATGCCGCCCTCCGGGTCCAGGGTGGTGACCACCGTGACCCCGGACGGGAACGAGCTCATGACGTCTTTGTAAATGCCGGGTTCGATCATGTCGGTGGTCTCTTAGCGCATCACGAAAGGATCAGGCATCGGTGCCTGGGACAGGTTGATCCACACCGTTTTGAGCTCGGTGTAGGCCAGCACCGAATCGATGCCGCTTTCGCGTCCATAGCCGCTGTTCTTGAAGCCGCCGATCGGTGCCATGGCCGACACGGCACGGTAGGTATTGACCCAGATAATCCCCGAACGTACGTCTCGGGCCAGGCGGTGGGCGCGTCCCAGGTCACGGGTCCAGATGCCGGCAGCGAGGCCGAACTGCGAGTCGTTGGCAATCGCCAGCGCTTGGGCTTCATCCTTGAAACGAATGACCGAGGCCACCGGACCAAAGACTTCTTCCTGCATGATCTTCATCGAGTTGCTGTCGCATTCGAACAAGGTCGGCTCGTAGAACCAGCCATCACCCAGATTCTCGGGACGCTTGCCGCCCATACGCAAACGCGCACCTTCGGCAATGGCATCGGCGACCAAACCTTCGACAACCGCCAATTGTTGCGCGGTGGCCATCGGGCCCATTTCGCTGCTGTCTTCCTGAGGGTTGCCGATGCGAATGCGCTTGGCGCGCTCGACCAGGCGCTCGACGAATTCGTCGTAGATTTCATCCTGAACCAGCAGGCGCGAACCGGAAACGCAGCTCTGCCCGGAGGCCGCATAGATCCCTGCGATCGCACCGTTGATCGCGCTGTCGAGGTCGGCGTCGGCAAAAATGATGTTGGGCGATTTGCCGCCCAGTTCCAGCGACAGCTTGGCGAAGTTATCGGCACTGCTGCGCACCACATGCCGCGCCGTGGCAGCGCCGCCGGTGAAGGCGATTTTGCGCACCAGCGGATGGCGGGTGAGGGCCGTGCCGGTGCTTGGGCCGTAGCCGGTAACGACGTTGACCACGCCCGGCGGAATACCCGCTTCCAGCGCCAGACGAGCCAGCTCAAGAATGGTCGCGGAGGCATGCTCGGACGGTTTGATCACGATGGTATTGCCTGCGGCCAGGGCCGGGGCGAGTTTGATCGCGGTCAGGTACAGCGGACTGTTCCAGGGAATGATCGCGGCGACCACACCCATGGCTTCGTGCACCGTGTAGGCAAACAGGTCCGGTTTGTCGAGGGGCAGGGTACCGCCTTCGAGTTTGTCGGCCAGACCGGCGGTGTAGTGGAAAAACTCCGGCAGGTAGCTGACCTGACCGCGGGTTTCGCGGATCAGCTTGCCGTTGTCGCGGCTTTCCAGCTGCGCCAGTTGTTCCTTGTTTTCAGCGATCAGATCGCCCAGGCGCCGCAGCAATTTGCCGCGAGCGGTGGCGGTCAAACCGCGCCAGGCCGGGCTGTCGAAGGCGGTCTGCGCAGCCTGTACGGCGCGCTCCACATCGGCTTCGTCAGCGTCGGGCAGCTCGGCCCAGGCTTGCGCCAGGGCCGGGTTCAGGCTTTCAAAAGTCTTACCGGAGAGGGCATCGACCCATTCACCGCCGATGCACATCTGGAAGCGTGCGAGTGTCATGCAACGATCCCCTTTATTTGGTTTTGTCGGGCGTGCGCTGTGTCGAGAAACTCCAGCAATAGCTGGTTGACCAGTCGCGGCGATTCTACGGGCATCATATGCCGCTGCTCATCGAGCACGGCAACTGTCGCGCCGGGGATGCGTTCGGCCAATTGCCGTGCCATTTCCGGCGTCGAGCCCGGATCCAGCTCACCAGTGGCGACCAGTGTCGGTACCTGGATACTGGCCAGATCGTCGGCGCGGTACATGTCCTGGGTCGCGAACAGCTCGTAGGTGGTCAAATAACCCTGCGGGTCATTGTCCGCCAGCGTCTGGCGCAACGCGGCAATCTGCGCCGGGTTGGCTGCCTGGTATTCGCGGCTGAACCAGCGCGAAAGTGCCGCTTCTGCGTTGGCATCCGGTCCGTGCTCGGCAGCCTGTGCCGTTCGGGCGATGACACCGGCACGCTGTTCTGCGCTGCGATTGAACACGCTATTAAGCACCACCAGGCCCTGGAGGCGGTCCGGGTAATGCAAGGCAAACGCCCGCGCGACCAGCCCGCCCATGGAGAAACCGATCACCGTTGCCTTGGGCAATTGCAGGTGATCGAGCAACTCGAGTAACTGATCGGCATAACCGAGCAGGGGCGTGCCGCTTTGCGGACGCGGGCTGGCGCCATGGCCGAGCATGTCGTAGGCAATCACACGGTATTGAGTGGACAGGCCAACAACCTGGCCGCCCCACATTTCTTTGTTCAGGCCCACGCCGTGGATCAATACCACGGGCTGGCCTTGGCCGGTCGCCAGGTAACTGGTGCCAGCCGGGGTGCGTTCAGCGGTGAGCCGAATCATGGAGCGCTCCTGCATGCCTTTTTGTTTTAGTTACGGACCTTGATTACTGGGCTTTTTCGGCCGCCAGTTCTTCCAGATCGATGTAACGATTGCCGATGCGTGGGTGCAGGCGGCCGCCATCGGCGCAACCCAGTACCACGACGATTTCGTCGGCACGCGGAGCGTCTTCGATCTGCATCTCCAGGGTGATGTAGTGCGAGCGCAGACCTTCGTCGTCCTTGTGCATCATCGGAATCTGGATCGAGGTGCCCGGGCCACCGCGTTTGTTGGTAAAGCTGAGGTAGCTCTTGGCCTTGACCGCTTCGCGGTAATGGTTGCCGAAGCGCAGGGTATGGATGACCGCCGAAGCATGTTCGATCTCGCCGTCGGCGCCGACCACTGCGGCTTTGCCATAAGCCTCGATTTTTTCGGCGCCGCCGATGATGCCAACCAGACGTTCAACCATCAGAGCACCGAGGTCTGAGCAGTTGGCGCGGATTTCCGGTTTCAGGTCTTCGACGAAACCGCGCCCCAGCCACGGGTTTTTCATGACGACGGCCAAGCCGACCATGGTCACTGGCGTGTCGGTGGCCTTGCCGCCTTCGATAAAGGTTTCTTCGACATAGCTGACGATCTTGCGGATTTCGAAACTCATGAGCTGCTCCATAGGCGTGTGAGATGACTGTGCGTATGATGGTATACCATAATACCGGCAGTGCAAGTGCTCGAAATGACTTTCTGTCGGGAAGGCGACAAAACGTAGAAGCGGCAGGAATTTTGGGCGCACACGCTTGCATCGCAAGCCAGGCATCGGGGCGATACGCGGAGCAGGACTCACAGGCCAATCAATTGAAACGTCGATGTCAGCCCTGCTACCCAGCGTCTTGCATCGCTGATGGGGTACTCGGATGAGACATCCTTGGAGGTGCGAAGGGTGCTTCGTTCAGAGTGAGTTCCAGGGGCCACCATCGGCGACGGGTACGTCATCCAGATCGTAGGGATTGACCCCTTCGAGACAGCCGATGTTGAAGCCGAACTTTTCCGGCTGGGTGCTGCATCGATGGTGCGTGTAGATGCCGCAATTTCCACAGAAGAAATGTTCGGCCACCTGATTGCCGAATTGATATCTCACTAGCGCGGATTTTCCTCTAATCACCTTGAGATCTGCGTAAGGTACCGCTGCGACGATTGCGCCTTTGCGTTTACAAAACGAGCAATCACATCGCTGTGGACCGGGAACACCCTCCGGCAGATGGATCTCCAGAATAACGGCACCGCAATGGCAACTGGCCCGGTGAAGCGTGCGGATAGGTGTGTTTCCGATGATCTTGAGCATCACATTCCCCTGTTCATTCGAATTAAGGGCGACGATTAGGTGTGGAGCAGGCGGATTTTCATCACCGACTTCGCCGAGCCCCAGCCGCCGCTTATATAGGGGGGCGGTTGGAAACGGGCTTTTGGATGAATGGGCATCGGCAGCTCCTGGCCCTACTGTTGAGGGCGATAACGGTAGGACGGGTGCTCGCGTTGAATGGTTCGAGAAAAGTGCCGGCCGGTTGAGCATTTCGTCGCTTGGCGACTCAGTTTTTTCCTTTCTTGCGGACGAGATGACGTGATGCCGTTGGCGACAGGGCTGTCAGCGGTGATTTGGGCGCCACGGATGCGTTCATATCTCCCGGATCCCTTCGCGGCGGCGATGCATCATCAAGACCAATTGCAGGCATCGGTGACGGCCTTCTCAGCGTGTTTGAAATCCGGCATGAGTTCAAAAAGGTGCGAAGACCTACGGTGATGGGCCAGTAGAACAGGGTGACAGTTCAAAGGCGGCCAATGGCGGTCGCCCGGTTTAGTGACTAATGTCTGTTGACGTCATCAGGAGTTCCTATTGCAGATGAAATCACCAATGCAGTCAGCACCTGTGTCGGGATTGCTGGTTTGAGCATCGCGCGTTACTTCTCTGGGAAACCGGTATGACAAATCCGCAAGATAAAGACGAATCCGACGAGGATTTAGCTCAGCTGATAATAGGGCAAGGGCCCTGCACCTATCTATTGCTGCTCTTACTGGGATTGATCCTCCTGTTTCCCTTTCTTGAGGAGGGCATAACTGGCCGCATATCGCTCGGCATTCTGTTTTCAACCGTGCTGTTCGTGGGCGCTTTCGCCACCAGGCAGACTCGACGGGGGGTCATCTTCAAGCTATGTCTGGCGTTACTAGGGGTTGGCCTACTATGGGCGGCGTTGTGGGCTGAGAGTATCGCGATTCTTGAGCTTGCCGGGATGTCTTATGCAGCGTCTCTTGCAGTCTCGTTTAGCGGAGTGCTTCGCTATATTCTCAAGCGGGGGCCAATTACACCGGACAAGCTGCATGGTGCGCTTGCGGGATACATTCTGCTGGCCTTCGTATGGTCATTCGTCTATGCCTTGGTCGAGATATCCAGCGCTGGCTCATTCGGCCCTGGCCACCTCGACTTCGTCCAGCCCGGCAACTTCTTCAAGCTGATTTATTTTAGCCTCACGACGCTCACAACCACCGGCTACGGTGATTTTATCCCGTTGACCAACCACGCCCGTTCACTTGTGATGGTCGAAGAGTTTTCAGGCGTTTTTTATGTTGGCGTTGTGATAGCGCGACTTGCCGGTCTTTATCCGTCGAATCAGACGAAGTGATTCTCGATTGGCATGCAGCGCACCACATCCCCCGTGACAAAGTACTCAACTAACCTCCAATACTTGAACGCCCCAATTCTGGGGCGTTCCTTACAGGTGCAGCGTCGCCTGGGTTAAGGTTCAGAAATGGTGAACCAGAAGTCAAACTTGTCGAAGTTGGTCAGCATTTCCTTAAATTTGGCCTTGTCGCCGACGATAGTCACTTCGCCGCTTTCCGACAGATTGCCCAGTTTCAGTTTGCCCAGGGCAATGTCGTCGAGGGTGGTTCGGTTAAGTGTGACAGTGCCATCGGCCTTATCCGATTGCTTGTCTTTGCTGTAGTTCATGACGCCGTTTTTTACGGTCAACACGTACTTGGCGTTAGTGTCCGGGAAGTCGAGATTGAAGACATAGGACTTCTCGCCGACTCTCGGGCCATTCAAGTGAATGGCAAGGAAGTCGAGAAACATTTCAGTGGTCATGCCGCGAATGATGTCAGGTGAACTGGTATTGGGCGTGGCCATTTTTTTCACGCCACCACGCAGCTCCTGTGCACCGGAGAGGTAGAAGTTACGCGCCGGCCCGGACTCGGCCTGGTAACCCATCTGTTCCAGGGCATCGGCCTCTATTGCACGCGCTGCCTGGTTTTTAGGCTCCGCAAAAACCACCTTGTTGGCCACGGTTGCTGCCCAGCGATACTCACCTTTGGCATAGGCCGCTTTGGCTGTTTTAATCATTTTGTCGGCGCCAACCATCTCGACATACTTTTTCGCTTCCTCTACTGGCGGCAGCGGGTCGAAGTTCGCCGGGTTACCGTCCCAGAAGCCTAAATACAGCTGATAGGTCGCGCGCACGTTGTGTTTGAGATTGCCGTAGTAGCCGCGGTTATAAAACTCTTTGGCCAGGCTATCAGGCAGGATGAACGCCTCGGCGATCTCGTTCATGGTCATGCCCTGATTGGCCATGCGTAGCGTCTGATCGTTAATGTACTTGTAGAGGTCGCGTTGTTTCTCCAGATGCTGCACAACGCGATCATTACCCCACTGTGGCCAATGATGGCTACCGAACGACACCACGGCATCCGCCCCCCACAGATCAATGGTTTGCCCCAGAGCACTGGCCCATTTTTGCGCGCTGCGAACTTTTGCACCCCGTAGGGTGAGAATGTTGTGCAAGGTGTGGTTGGCATCCTCGGCCAGGTCAATGGCTTTGAATTGCGGGAAATAGAACAGCATTTCGGCAGGTGCTTCAGTGCCGGGCGCCATTTGGAACACCACCTCGATGCCATCGACGGTGATTGTTTCTCCAGTTTTCTTGATCAGTTTGTTCGGTTCGAGCAGGGTGATGGTGCCTGCTGCCGTGGTTATGCCCAAGCCACCACTGACCGTACCTTTGGGGTCTTTTGGCAACAGATTTCCATACATGTAAGACGCGCGACGGCTCATCGCAGTGCCGGCAAACACGTTTTCACTGACCGCTTCCTCCATGAAGCCCTCAGGGGCGATCACCGGGACTTTGCCGGACTTCACATCGGCTTCATCTACCATGGCACGCACGCCAGCGAAGTGGTCGACATGCGAGTGAGTGAAGATCACCGCAGACACTGGGAGTTTTTCAACTTTGTCATTGACCAGCGCCAGTGCCGCTTTGGCTGTTTCCGCCGAAGTCAGTGGATCAATCACGATCCAGCCAGTCTTGCCACGGACGAAGGTGATGTTGGCCAGGTCGATATTGCGTACCTGGTAAATGCCATCCACCACTTTGAACAAACCTCGAATGGCCAGCAACTGCGATTGCCGCCACAGACTCGGGTTGACCGTGGCGGGTATTGGCCCTTCTTGCTTGAGAAAGTCGTACTGAGACAGGTCGATAACGGTATTGCCCGCATCGCCTTTGATCACTGGACTGGGCAAATCGGCTATGAATCCGTGGTTCGCATCGTCGAAGTCTTGTTTGTTGGAAAAGGGTAAATAGCTGAGCAAGGCGTCGTTGGCTTTTCGAGTGGCATCGGTGGCATCGTTCGGAGCGGCATGCGCCGCGCCGATGACGACGCAGGTGGATAACACCGCGAGCGCTATTTGTTTGGGAAGCAGAGCTAGCATGTCGTGTGTCCTCATGTTTGCAAGCACACTCCCGAAACAGCTTCTAACGTCGGGAATAATTTCGTACGAATCAACGAAAAACGCAGGTCATAAAAGGGTGGCCGCACGGCGCAGAGGAGTCATTCTGACTGTGCTCTACTAACCCCATACCTCGCTCCGTACTCGAGTCTGCATTTATTAATTTCGCGCTCAGCACCATTGAAGTATTACGAAGGCAGGAACGACTGAGTTGAGATAAATCAAATAGTCAGTGATTGTGAATGCGGTGAGTGAGGGCGGTTGAGCGCCTTGGACTTTCTGCCTGACTGGGTAATTGTTCGTCCAGTCAGTAGCTAATCGACAGGCGGTAAAAGTTGTGGGGGGCGAGAAACTTGCTTTCCTTTTTACAACGGCCGGCCAATGCCAAAAAAGTCAGCTATACCTACCTGAATTTGACGGTGGCGTTTAGGTAGCAAGTACCTCGCAAACCTTAGGGCGATACCCACGATGGGACCGTCAGAATCTCTGCCAATAACTTCAAAGTTGTCGCCAAAGACGTGTCCGAGGCTTTGTTAGAAAAAATGGCTCGGACAACTTCTTTCTGATCAGGAGCAAAAATGTCGCGAGCAAATCTACATCTAATGCTGCTGCCGGCAACGATTGTCGCTTTGCAAAGTGGCTTGGCAAGAGGCGAGGATTCTGCGGAACTGGCTAAACAGGCACTCAACCCAGTCGCCGCAATGTATAGCCTTCCGGTGCAATACAACTGGGATCAAAAGTTGGGGCCTACAGGTGACGGTATGCACAGCGTCACTAATATCCAGCCGGTGCTGCCATTTAGTTTGAACGACGATTGGAATCTGATCTCCCGTACCATCCTGCCCGTTATTGACCAGCACGGTCTGGCGTCGAACGGCGTGGCGGATACATCGGGCATTGGCGATGTGACTCAGAGTTTTTTCTTCTCCCCGACAAAACCTACCGACAGTGGCTGGATCCTGGGTGTCGGGCCGGCCATCCTGATTCCTACCGGTAGTAACGATTTGTTGAGTAGCAAGCAGTGGGGCCTGGGCCCAACAGCAGTCGCGCTAAAGCAGTCCAACGGCTGGACTCGTGGCATTCTCGCTAACCATATCTGGGGGTTGGAAAACAGCCCGCCAGATGACAAAGAAAAGGTCAACCAGACCTTCCTGCAACCGTTCCTCTCGTACACCACCGATACCTACACCACTTACGGAGTGAATACCGAGTCGACCTATAACTGGCAAACCCATCAGTGGTCGGTACCGATCAACTTGACGGTCACCCAGCTGCTGAAAATCAGCGGTCAACCCCTGACGGTCCAGGCCGGCCCACGATATTGGGCCGATAGCCCGGAAGATGGTGCGCAAGGTTGGGGCTTTCGCGTAGCGCTGACGTTACTGTTTCCGCGCGGATAGGTAGATAGAACGCCCTAGTCTCGTTTTTCGTTGGGTTCAACTCAACGCCAGGTCGCTGTCCGAGCGCTGCTCGCGAGCCTGGACGGCACGCTGCAACTGGCTGGCGATCAGGGTATTCTTCATCAGATAAGCAATGGTCATCGGCCCGACGCCACCGGGGACCGGTGTGATCGCGCTGGCAACGGTACGCGCACTGGCGTAGTCGACATCGCCCACCAGATGACTGCCGGATTCGTCGGTGATGCGATTGATTCCGACATCGATCACCACCGCTCCAGGCTTGAGCCAACTGGCATTGATCAGCCCTGGACGGCCCACCGCCGCAACGACGATATCGGCCAGTCGGCACAGCGCCGGGGCATCGACGCTGCGTGAGTGCACCACGCTGACCGAACAGTCAGCCTGCAACAGCAAGGTCGCCATGGGCTTGCCGACAATGTTCGAACGGCCGATGACCACGGCGTGCAAGCCGCTCAAGTCACCGCAGGTTTCCTGCAGCAGACGCATGCAGCCGTTGGGTGTGCAGGGCGTCAGGACTTCGATGCCTTGCACCAGGCCGCCGACGTTTTCCCGATGAAAGCCGTCCACGTCCTTGATCGGGTCGATGGCATGAATCACTGCCGCCTCATCGATGTGACCCGGCAGGGGCAACTGCACCAAAATGCCGTTCACCGTGGCGTCGGTATTCAGTTGGGCAATCAGTTCCAGTACTTGCGCCTGGCTGGCGTCGTCTGGCAAACGGTATTCAAGGGAGCGAATCCCGACTTCCTTGGCTCGTAGCAATTTGTTGTGCACATACACATGGCTGGCCGGATCGTCGCCGATCAGCAGGACCGCCAATGCGGGAAAAATTTGCTGCCCGGCCAAGACCAGAAGCTCTTCGCGGACTTCTTCCAGAACCTGGGCAGAGATGGCTTTGCCGTCGATATCGCGGGCAAGTGCGGGGGTGGTGCTGATCAAAAGAATCACCGTCGTCTTGATTGATAGAGGGGCGAAGTGATCATCGAGGCGTCGTTGCGCCCCGATGATCCATCAGAGACTTGCAGGCAAGGGCGCTCAGGCTACCAGTTGATGGCAGCCGTACACCACTAGTGTGGGCTTGGTCCATCAAAGTGCACCACAGTATTTGAAGCAATAGAGCTCGCCTCCCAAGACCACCCCAACCTGTACGACAGGTTGGGGTGGCTTATTTTGGGCGTCACACGTTCAACGCTACTGTTACCTCACATCAAACCGGTCCAGGTTCATCACCTTGGTCCACGCGGCAACGAAGTCTTTAACAAACTTGTCTTTCGCGTCGTTACTTGCATAGTGCTCAGCCAAGGCTCGCAACTGCGCATTAGAGCCGAAGACAAGATCCACGCGCGTCCCGGTCCACTTCACTTCGCCGGTCTTGCGATCACGCCCTTCAAACTCCTCATTCGCCTCCGAAGTCGGTTTCCATTCCACGCCCATATCCAGCAGGTTCTTGAAGAAGTCGTTGGTCAACGCCTGCGGCTGTTTCGTGAACACCCCATGCCTGGTTTGTCCGACGTTGGTGTCCAGCACACGCAGCCCACCCACCAGCGCCGTCATTTCCGGCGCGGTGAGTGTCAGCAGTTGCGCCTTGTCGATCAGTAACTGCTCGGCCGGTACGCGGTAGCGGGTTTTGAGGTAGTTACGGAAGCCATCGGCGATGGGTTCGAGAAAGCCGAAAGATTCGACATCTGTCTGCTCTTGCGAGGCGTCCATCCGCCCTGGTGTGAACGGAACCGTTACGCTGTGGCCAGCATTTTTCGCGGCCTGTTCGACACCGGCGTTACCGGCCAGCACGATCAGGTCTGCCAGCGAGATCTTCTTGCCGCCGCTGTTGAACTCGCGCTGAATGCTTTCAAGTGTTGCCAGCACCTTGGCCAGTTGCTCAGGCTGGTTGGCCGGCCAGGACTTCTGCGGGGCGAGACGCAGGCGTCCACCGTTGGCGCCGCCGCGTTTGTCCGAGCCACGGAAGGTGGAAGCCGCCGCCCATGCGGTAGACACCAGCTGCGAGACCGACAAGCCGCAGGCGAGTACTTTGCTCTTGAGAGCGGCGACGTCGCTGTCGTTGACCAAGGCATGGTCCACCGCAGGGATCGGGTCCTGCCACAGCAGTTCTTCGCTGGGCATTTCCGGGCCGAGGTAGCGCGAGAGTGGTCCCATGTCACGGTGGATCAGCTTGAACCAGGCACGAGCGAACGCGTCGGCCAATTGATCCGGATTCTGCAGGAAACGCCGTGCAATCGGTTCATAGATCGGGTCGAGTCGCAGGGCCAGGTCCGAGGTCAGCATGGTCGGATTACGCCGTTTTGACGGGTCGTGCGCATCCGGAATGGTTCCAGCGCCGGCGCCGTTTTTCGCCACCCATTGGTTCGCGCCCGCCGGGCTTTTGCTCAGTTCCCACTCGAACCCGAACAGGTTTTCCAGGTAGTTGTTGCTCCACTTCGTTGGCGTGGTGGTCCAGGTCACTTCCAGACCGCTGGTAATAGTGTCGGGGCCTTTACCGGTCCCAAAGCTGTTCTTCCAACCCAAACCCTGAGCTTCGAGGCCTGCTGCTTCGGGCTCGGGGCCGACATTGTCGGCAGGGCCGGCGCCGTGGGTCTTGCCAAACGCGTGGCCGCCGGCGATCAGCGCCACGGTTTCTTCATCATTCATGGCCATGCGGGCAAAGGTTTCGCGGATGTCTATGGCCGAAGCGACCGGGTCCGGGTTGCCTTCAGGGCCTTCCGGGTTGACGTAGATCAGGCCCATTTGCACGGCTGCGAGCGGGGTTTCCAGGTTGCGCCCCTGGTCGGTACGGCTCGCCTCATTTTCCCCTGGCTCGGCAACGAGCGGGCCTTCGCCGGGCTCTTGCATGGGTTTATCGTCTTTGCCATAACGGGTATCGCCACCGAGCCACTTGTTTTCGGAGCCCCAGTAGACGTCTTCATCCGGTTCCCAGACGTCCGGGCGGCCCCCGGAAAAACCGAAAGTCTTGAAGCCCATGGACTCCAGCGCGACGTTGCCGGTGAGAACGATCAGGTCCGCCCAGGAGATGTTGCGGCCATATTTTTGCTTGATCGGCCAAAGCAGCCGGCGTGCTTTGTCGAGGCTGACGTTGTCCGGCCAACTGTTGAGCGGCGCAAAGCGCTGCTGGCCGGAACCGGCGCCACCACGGCCGTCCCCGGTGCGGTACGTACCTGCGGCGTGCCAGGCCATGCGAATGAAGAGCGGCCCATAGTGACCGAAGTCCGCCGGCCACCACTCTTGCGAATCGGTCATCAGCGCAGTCAGGTCTCTTTTGACGGCCTCAAAATCCAGGCTTTTGAACGCTTCTGCGTAGTTGAAGTTCTCGTCCATGGGGTCGGACAGCGACGAGTGCTGGTGCAGGATCTTCAGATTCAGTTGGTTCGGCCACCAATCGCGGTTCGTCGTGCCGCCGCCAGCGGCGTGATTGAACGGGCATTTCGATTCATTTGCCATGAGAGAGCTACCTTTGGTCGTGTTTATCCGGCTATCCCGCCCGGGATGGGCGTTGAATAGCGACGAGCGGAATCAATGACTTAAGCTGCAGGGCCAGCAGTTGGATCAACTGATTGTTTTGACCACACGGGAGTTTTGAACAGCAGCAATCGAGTGACCTGCGCGGGTGGCCCACGGGTGGCCTAGTCAAGCTTCGGACTCATTCCGGTCTCCTTATCAGCACTAAACCGGCCAGCGTATGGTGCCAGCGCTGGATTAAGGTTAGACGGCGGTTTTGAAGTCAGCTAATAGGCGGACTATTGGTGCTTGATAGCTATACTCTTTTATCTGAGCCTTGGGGCGGGGCAGATGATAGGGCGAGCTGTCACGGGAGAGGACCCGATCATGAACAAGCGCCTGCGGCGCACCGCTGTGCACGAAGCCGGCCATGTCCTGGCTTTTTGGTGGAATGGTCAGCACATCGCGCGCGTCACAGTGCGCACCCCGACAGAAGCACGCACCGGCCCGATGATTGATCTACGCGGCAACCCACACGATGCAGAGGGGTTGGTCGAAGCCGATTACCTTGTTCCGTGCCCATCTCTGGATCCGCCCGGGATTGCTGAATGCCTGCCCTCCATGGTCGAGTCCATTGAACGTGACCTTATCGATTGCTTCGCCGGCCCTGTGGCTGAAGCCGTCTTCAGGCACACCAAGCCAGACCCGCTTTTGAGTGGCGGCGGAAGAGGGGACCAACGCCGGGGTTATGCGTTGATCAGTTTGCTGCCCGCCCGAAAGCTGCTCGACGCTGAATCCCAAGCCATCGCCCGCGCCATTCGTCTGGTGCGTCGTTACTGGCCGGCTGTTACTGCGGTGGCGGACCTTCTACAAGCGCGTGGCTCAGTGAGCGGGGAAGTGATTACGGCGCTGCTGTGCGAGGTCACCAGGGAATCACCGGTGCTGCATGGTAATGACCTGGCAAGCCTCGACAGACGGCAGGGACGCTAAAAAGATCGATCTGTATTCAAATCAACCTGCGCCGTACTCATCATGCCGCTTCCACCACGGCCCCGATTCATTGCGGCCCAAGGGTGCCCGATCAAGCCATTGGTACATGCCCCATAACCCGTCCAGCCCCCGCGCATAGGTGGAATAGGTGTGGTAAACCACACCCTCCTCAAGCACAAACGTACTCAAGCCCGGTCGGTCACGCGAGTAGGTGGGCGCGTCGGTGCCGCAGGTGGCGGCAAAGCGGGCGACGGGCTCCGGGATCTGCGTGGCGTCCATGGCATGTCCGCCGCGTTGGTAGTTGTATTCAACCTGTCCTTCGCGCTGTTGCGCTTCGGTGAACGAGACGTTGAAATCAGCGGTGAAATCGCTGTCTCGGGCGGATGCCCAGGGGAACGTCCAGCCCATCCGTCGTTTGTATGCCTGAAGCGTTGCGAGCGGGGCGCGGGACACCGCCATCAGCGTGACATCGTGGTTGGCCAGGTGGATGGCGATACCATCGAAGCCGTCAGCGATGGCCGAGCAGGACGGGCAACCCGCCTTGTAGTCCGGCCCGAACATGAAGTGGTAGACGAGCAGTTGCGAGCGCCCCTGGAAGAGCTCGGCCAAGGTGACGCTGCCTTTTTCAGTGTCGAATCGGTAAGCCTTGTCGATCCGGACCCACGGCAGCGCTTGGCGTTGCCGCGTCAGTTCGTCGCTGCGCCGGGTCAGCGCTTTCTCTGCCGCGAGCAGTTCGAGCCGCGCTGCCAGCCATTCTTCGCGTGTTGCGGTCAGGTGCCTGGTCATGATTATTCGCTCCCTTAGGGTCGTCCTTCATGGTGAGTCGTCGTGAGATAGACTAACCAGCGGACATCCGAGGATGGGAGTGACAAGTGTGGCAGGATTCCGATGGATTCGCTGATCACGGCCGCCGCGCAGGCGTTGGCGGCCGGGAATCCGCTCGGCGCGCTGGACCGGGTTGCCTTGCGCGACGATGCGCCGGCACTCGCGCTACGGGGGATCGCGATGGCGCAACTCGGCGATCTGGTTCGGGCGAAGGCGTTGTTGCAAAAGGCGGCGCGGGCCTTCGGGCCGAAAGAACCTGTGGCGCGGGCGCGGTGTGTGGTTGCCGAGGCTGAGGTCGCACTAGCCTCTCGGGACCTTGGCTGGCCGGTGAAGGCGCTTGAGGCGGCGCGGGTCACGCTGGAGGCACACGGTGACCGGGTCAACGCGGCCCATGCGCGGTATCTCGAGCTGCGGCGTTTACTGCTGATCGGGCATCTCGATCAGGCGCAAGGGCTGCTCGCCGAACTGGACCCGGAGTCTTTGCCGCCAGCCTTGCGCGCGGCTCATGAATTGGTCGTGGCGGGGATTGCCCTGCGGCGGCTAGAGACGCAGCGGGCGCGGTCTGCACTGGCGAGGGCCGAGCTCGCCGCGCGCGCCGCCGGTATTCCTGCGCTGACCGCCGAGGTGCAAAGCGCAACCCGCGTCCTCAACAGCCCCGCCGCTCGACTGATTGCCAACGGTGAAGAGCGACTGCTGTTACTCGAAGAGGTTGAGGCGTTACTCGGCTCAACATCGCTGGTTGTCGACGCGTGCCGATACGTCGTGCGTGGCGTCGGCATGTCAATATCCCTCGCCACGCGCCCGGTGCTGTTCACCCTCGCACGGGTGCTGGCCGAAGCCTGGCCCGCCGACGTGTCGAGGGAAACACTGATCGCTCAGGTCTTTCGATTGAAGCTAGGCGATGAGTCCCACCGCGCGCGATTGCGCGTCGAAGTCGGGCGACTGCGCGCGGCGCTGAAACCCTTGGCCAGCGTGACGGCCACCCCGCGCGGGTTTGCGCTGGTATCGTCGGTTGCGACCGATGTCGTGGTGCTGGCGCGTCTCATCGAAGAGAAGCACGCGGCGGTGCTCGCCTTCCTCGCCGACGGTGAATCGTGGTCGAGCTCAGCCTTGGCGCTGGCCCTCGGCGCCAGCCAGCGCACGGTGCAACGGGTACTCGACGATCTGGGCTCCAGCGGCAAGGTGCAATCATTCGGTCGCGGACGGGCGCGTCGCTGGATGACCCCGCCGATGCCGGGTTTCGCGACGACCTTGTTACTCCCGCATCCTCTGCCCAGTGACTAGGATGAACGCCACACATCCTTGACGAGGCAACCCAAATGAAACATTCAACCGCCGACATCCTCCGTGAATATGGCCCCTTTGAAGGCGTTGAAGCCGTGCATGGCGTCACGTGGGACGGCCAGCATGTGTGGTTTGCCACCGGAAACTCACTCAATGCCCTCGACCCGGAGAGCGGCAAGACCCTGCGTGCGATCGATGTCGCCGCCCACGCCGGCACGGCGTTCGATGGTCAGTATCTATTCCAGATCGCCGAGGCTCGCATCCAGAAAATCGATCCGCAGACAGGCCGCGTCCTCAACACCATTCCGGCCCCCGGCGGCGGCAACGACTCGGGACTGACCTGGGCCGAAGGGATGTTGTGGGTGGGCGAGTATCGGGATCGGAAGATTCATCAGATCGATCCCGAGACCGGGGCGATTCTGCGCACCATCGAATCCAATCGCTTTGTCACCGGGGTGACCTGGGTCGAAGGAGCGCTGTGGCATGGCACGTGGGAAGGCGATGAAAGCGAATTGCGACGGGTCGACTCGAAAACCGGTGAGGTGCTGGAAAGCGTGAAACTGCCAGCAGGCGTTGGGGTGTCTGGGCTCGAATCTGACGGCGGCGGCAGGTTTTTCTGTGGTGGGGGTGGGAGCGGTAAGGTGAGGGTGGTTCGTCGACCAGGATGAGACGTTTAGGGTGGAGAAAACGCACAGCGTTATGCGCAATAACGGGTGGTGGCAATCACATTCGGGTGGTCAGGGGTATTCCTGCCGAGCATGCAAAACACTGACTATCTCGATTCGATCTGTCACCCGATAGACCACCAGGTAGTTGGGATGCACAACGATTTCCCGGGTGCCGGGTACACGACCAAATCGATAGAGGTAGGGATGTTCAGGAAGGGCTGGTGTAGCGACTTCTATAGCTTGGTACAGCTCGCTGGCCGCTACAACATGTCGGTCGCCAATATAATCCAGGATTTGCCAGAGTTCGGTCCGCGCTTCGGGCCGCCACTCAACCAGCATTGTGCTTATTGCGCTTGGATTCGATAAGGGCCCGCATATCAGCCATTACCTGATCGTGCGGGGTATTCGGGCGTGGATCATCGAGAGACGCTTGTACCTTTGCACGGAACCAACGGTCATAGCTGGCGGCCTGCTCTTCGGTTTCAAACACTGAAACGATGGGGGAAAGTTCGGCGCTCATAGTGACCTCCGGGATTGATGTTAACCAGTCTAATCGGTATGTAGCTCGCTGTCGCCGCTGTGAGGATGAAGTGCTTCCCTGATCAGGCGGTATCAATCATCCATTCCATATCAGCATGTTTTATCGCCGCTGCAGGTGTTTCTGTTCTAACACCTGCAGCGGCGTATCCAATGGCTATCGAAATCCACCCCGCAAACACCCCCGTTTGATTCAGACCAGAACAGCGAAGCGCCCCAGTAGGAACAGAACTATCAGGTGATGCCTGGCGTGAGGCGACTGCCGGGTATCCTTCAAGGAGCCCCAAACATCATCGTCCAGTAAACACCTTTGTCGCTACGTGCGTCGGCGGCGTAGGCTGCGCCCACTTGGGTAAACATCGGGTTCATCAGGTTGGCGCAATGCCCGGGGCTGGCGAGCCAGCCGGTCATGGCCTTGCTCGGTGAGCCTTGTCCGGCGGCGATGTTCTCGCCGATCTGCCGGCCGCGGAAGCCGGCGGCTTTCGCCCGGTCGTACGTTGTGACACCGTCGGGGTCCTGGTGTGCGAAGTAATTGCCATAGGCCATCGCTTTGCTATGCCCTTGCGCTGCAGCGCCCAAGGCAGCGTTCCATGTCAGCGGCCTTGCGGCAGCGAAGCGCTGGCGACCGCAAAGGCGCGGCTTCGCGCGTGCCGCATTGACCTGCGCCAGCAATGCCTTGCTGACGTTTCGTGTATCGCCTATCTGACTATCGAGCACTGGCTGCGCCAGCACCACCTGCCATTCACTCCGGGAGCGGCTGACGCCGATATCGGCGAATTGGGTGTCGAGCAAAGCCCCGCAATAGTTGTCCTGGAGCTTGTCGAACGCCTCGTCGGCATCTTGTGCCCCCACCACACGGATGCTCCGCACCATCACTGCCTGATAGCCGGACGCCTTCAACCTGTCGCGCAAACCGCCGCCGTAGCCGACCGGCAACGCCAGGTTTGACTTCAGTGCCAGCGGCGATAAGCGTTGCGCGGGACGTCGGTCGCATCCCCTTGGATGCGCGCGGTAATCGTTGATGGCCTCCACCAAATCCCTTTCGGCACTGGCATGGGCGGGGCTGGCAAGACCAGGAAGACAAGTGAGCAGACACAGCGAAGTAATGCGGAAGGCGAGGAAAGTTCGGCGCATGAGGCGGACAGCTCTGATGAGATGACAATGATGAAAGGGCAATAGCGCCTAATGCCGATCAGTTAAGCAATAACGCAATCCATGTAGCAGCTGGCGAAGCCTGCGTTCGGCTGCGAAGCAGTCGTGAAATCAGCCGACGCGGTGTTTCAGGAAGACTTCGCGCTCAGGTTTTACGACTGCTGTGCAGCCGAACGCAGGCTTCGCCAGCTGCTACATGGATTGCGTTATTGCTTAACTGATCGGCATTAGGAATAGCGCCGGCTTAAGACTGGCGTCTCGATACAAGGTTCACGGGAGGCGGGGGCATTTTTTTGCGCGCAGTCGTGCGTCCGACAAAGCGCGCGGGGCGGTATCGTATGATGGCTATTTTCCACCATTCACAAGGACCAACCCATGGAATTAAGCAAGCGCGATCAGGCACATATCGAGCGTTGCCTGGCTGCCACCCTGACCGAGGCGTGTGAAACGGCCAAGGCAGAAATTATCGGGTTTGCCTGGCTGACCCATGAAATCGATTACGCTGCATTTCCGTCCAGTCTGGAGGTCATCTGGGTCTTCGATAGCCAGGCTCAGAAGGATCAGGCGTTAGCCAGTGGGCAAGGAGAACGCATGATCGAACTGACGGCGTTGGCGTTACGTGAGGCGGATGTGTTGGTCAGCCCGGTGGCAGCCTGTGTGCGGTTCGACTCTGAGGAGCAATGTCAGCGTGACAATGCCGGAAACTGGCAGCAACGCCTTGCACGCAAGCGTTCGGCACGGCGTTGAAGAGACGCTGGTCAACCATCAGGGTCCGTATCGGCCATGTACACATCAGCGACGCGAAGGCATCGGGGCCAATGATGTCGCCACTTCGTCGATCAGCACTCTCGCGAGCGGCTAGAGGCGTGTTAGTGCTCTATGGTATTTGTTGGCGGTGGCTTCATTCACTTTCAGGACGAGGATGAATCATGCGGACGTGGATAGGGGGCGCGGCGCGGCCCATCAACCGATGGATGATGGCCGTTGGTATCAGCCTTATCGCAATCGTCACTAATGTGCAGGCTCAAACCCCACCTCAAGCCACTCAAGAGATAAAGGGCTTGCTGGACTTTGTCGAGCACAGTGAGTGTCAGTTTGTGCGTAACGGGAGCGAATACCCAGGTTCCCGGGCCCGGGCGCATCTGGAGCAGAAGCTGAATTATCTCGAAGCCAGGAACCTGGTGAACAGCGCAGAGGACTTCATCGATCATGCTGCCACTAAAAGCAGTATGAGTGGCCGCGCCTATGAGGTGCGATGTCCAGAAGGCGTAGAACCGGCAAGCATCTGGCTGAATAGGGAACTACAGAGGCAACGGCAACTTCATTGATTTTGTCTCAAGTCAAAAAACATTGATCAGCGGTCCATGACTGCGCCCTGGATTCAACCACTCACAACCCTGCGCCCAGCACTTTTAGATACTCGGGACTCTCCGAAATTGAATTGTGTCCCGTCTGCGCAATGACCTTCAGCGAAGCCACACCCTCGGCGAAATGCCCGAGAAGTCGTTCCGTACTTGAGCGCGGTACTACTTCGTCATGCTCAGCCGCGATCAGCAGTGTGGGCACCGCGATGCGCGCGGCGTACTTCCAGGATTCAAATTTGTCCTTGAGCAGCCACTTCACCGGAAAAACCGGGAACTGGCGAGCGGCGAGTTCTTCCACGCTGTTATAGGGCGTAATCAGGATCAGGCGCGATGCCGGGCGTTGGCTGGCGAGGCGAATGGCGACTCCCGAGCCCAGGCTGCGACCGACCACTGCAACATGGGGATGGGTGGCGTGGACCTGATCAAACAAGGCGACGGCATCGCGCTGGATCGCTTCTTCGGAGGGTGAGCCGGTACTGCCACCGTAGCCTCTATAGTGAAGCAAGTAGAGGGCTTGATCCGCAAAGGCTGCGGAAAACGAGGGCAGGCTGCGAGAGACGTCCTCGGCATTGCCACCGAAGTAAATCAACGCATTGGGACCCTCGTGCGGGCGGACGGAGACCTGCACCTGTGCATCGTCGACGGAGAGGGTGAGCAGGCTTGCGGTCTCGATGGCACGGGGTTGCGGGAAGTAGATGAGCGCGCGCTGGAACACCAACAGCGCAGCGCAGAGCAGCAGGTACACAGCGACAATGATTACGACGAGAGTCATCAGGAGGCGCAACATTCGACTAAGTTTAAGGGGCGACATTGACTGTTCTGGACCTGAAGACGGCTATCGCTTGATCGCTTTCAGAGTGTAGTAGATCGATAGCGGGGCCAGCCGCTCCATGAAATCAGGAGGCAAGAACATGCTGACCCGGGCCATTCCATCCAGTGCTGAGCCATTACCTGTCGTCGGGTTGGGCACTTATCGGGGGCTGGATGTCGCGCCGGTGGATCCCACCTACAAAAATCTGCCGGCCGTTCTCAGCGCGTTGTTCGAGAAGGGCGGAACGTTGATCGACAGCTCGCCCATGTACGGTCGTGCTGAACAGACCAGCGGTGAACTGTTGTCGATTCATCAACCGCGCTCGCCGGCCTTTCTGGCCACCAAGGTCTGGACCCGCGGCCGCGAAGAGGGCATCGCGCAGATGGAGCAGTCCTTCAAGTTGCTGCAGACCGACCGCATCGATCTGATGCAGATTCATAACCTGTTGGACTGGAAAACCCATTTGCCCACCTTGCGCCAATGGAAGGAAGAGGGGCGCATCCGCTACATCGGCATCAGCCATTACACGGCGTCGGCGTATGACGAAGTGGAAGCGGTGCTCAGGGCCGAGCCGATGGATTTTTTGCAGATCAACTATGCCCTGGATGATCGTGCGGTGGAGAAACGCATCCTGCCGCTGTGTCGCGAGCGAGGCGTGGCGGTCATCTGCAATCGTCCGTTCGGCGGCGGTGGCTTGATCGAGCGCTTGAAAGGCAAGCCTCTACCGGGATGGGCCGCGCAGGTGCAGGTCAAAACCTGGCCGCAACTGGCGCTCAAGTACTTGCTGGCTCATTCGGCGGTGACCTGCGTCATCCCCGGCACCGGCAACCCGCGCTACATGGCCGAAAATGCCGGGGCCGGTTTTGGTCTGATGCTGACTGGCGCACAGCGCGAGCAGTTAATTGATGTGGTGCGCTAGGGCGTTCCACACATAAGTCCAGTTTCGGGGTGTGCCGAATTCGTCATCGACCTTGCCCAAAGCGATCAAGCCGCAGCGCCTGGATTAGGCCAGTCTGGACGGTCTGTCCAAGGAGTTGATCATGATCCGACTGTCCCTGATCGAGGCCCGTACGCTGGCCGAATCGATCCTGCTGCATAACGGCTTCAACCTTGCCCACGCTCGGGCGGTGGCCGCCACGGTGATTGCCGGCGAGCGCGATGGCTGTGCCTCCCATGGTTTGTACCGGATTCTGGGCTGCGTAAACTCGCTGCGGGCCGGCAAGGTGGTGGCCGATGCCGAACCGCAGGTGATCGATCAGGCGCCTTCGATCGTACGTGTTGATGCGGCGGGTGGTTTTTCGCAATTGGCCTTTCAGGCGGGGCTGCCGCTGCTGGCGGAGAAAACCCGGGCAAACGGTATCGCGGCGTTGGCGATCAATCGCTGCGTGCATTTCTCTGCGCTGTGGGTGGAGATCGAGCAATTGACCGCTGCGGGGCTGGTGGCGCTGGCCTGTAATCCCAGCCACGCCTGGGTCGCGCCGGCGGGAGGGAGCCAGCCCGTGTTCGGTACCAATCCCATCGCATTTGGCTGGCCGCGTTCGGGTAAGGATCCGTTTGTGTTCGATTTAGCCACCAGTGCGATTGCCCGTGGCGATATCGAATTGCATCGGCGTGCCGGCAAACCGATCCCCGAAGGGTGGGGAGTGGACGCCGAGGGGCAACCGAGTACCGACGCTAACGTGGTGCTCGATGCCGGCGCGATGCTGACGTTCGGCGGGCACAAGGGGTCGGCGCTGGCCGCCATGGTGGAGTTGATTGCCGGTCCGTTGATCGGTGACTTGACCAGCGCCGAGTCGCTGGCCTACGACGCGGGCAGCAAGTCGTCGCCGTACCATGGCGAGCTGATCATCGCCCTCGATCCGCGGCGCTTTCTCGGTGAGGCCACCGAGCAGCACCTGGCCCGTGCCGAAGGGTTGTTCGAAAACATTCAAGGGCAGGGCGCCCGCTTGCCGTCGCAACGCCGTTATGAAGCGCGGGCGCGCAGTCTGGTGGATGGGGTGCAGATCCCCGAGGCCTTGTACAACGACTTGAAAGCACTGCTGGATTGACTGAAACCGGGGGAAACCTGTGGGAGCGAGCCTGCTCGCGATGAACTCAAGAGCAACGCGTTAATCCAGACAACACGCGTTATCGTTAACGTACATCGCGAGCAAGCTCGCTCCTGCACAGTACAGTTCGGCGTTGGCCTGCGTTTTACAGCGGTTCGCGGTGGCTGTGGCCGTCGACCAGGCGATTGATGCCTAACGGGTTGGCGTCTTTAAGCGCTTCAGGCAGTAGCGCATCCGGGCAGTTCTGGTAGCACACCGGGCGCAGGAAGCGGTCGATGGCGAGGCTGCCGACCGAAGTGCCACGGGCATCGGATGTGGCCGGGTAAGGCCCGCCATGCACCATCGCATCACAGACTTCGACGCCGGTCGGGTAGCCGTTGAACAGCACCCGGCCGACCTTTTGTTCCAGCAGCGGCAGCAGTTCGCCATGGGTTCTCAGGTCGCCTGCTTCGGCGATCAATGTGGCGGTGAGTTGACCGTGCAAACTCTGTAGTGCACGTTGCAACTCGACTTTGTCGGCGACTTCGACAACGATAGTGGTCGGGCCGAACACTTCTTCCTGTAGCAGCGGATCACCGTTGAGCAGCAGGCTGACGTCGGCCTTGAACAGGTGCGGCTGGGCTTGATTACCTTGTTGAGACTTACCGGCCAAATGATCGATACCTGGATGACTCATCAAGGCTTGCACGCCGTTGCTGTAGCTGCGGAACGTGCCGGCATTGAGCATGGTTTGTGCCGGTTGTTCGTTTATCAACGTACTGAGCAGCGCAGTGAAAGCACTGAACCGTGGCGAGCTGATGCCGATCACCAGGCCTGGGTTGGTGCAGAATTGGCCGCATCCCTGCACCACCGAAGCCACCAGTTCACTGGCAATTTTCTCGCCCCGAAATTGCAGCGCTTCGGGTAACACCACCACCGGATTGATGCTGCTCATTTCGGCAAACACCGGGATCGGCTGTTTCCGAGCGGCGGCCATGTCGCAGAGGGCTCGTCCGCCTTTCAGCGAGCCGGTGAAACCGACGGCCTGAATGGCTGGGTGCTTGACCAGCGCTTCACCGACACCCGCGCCGTAGATCATGTTGAATACGCCCTTGGGCATGCCGGTTTGCTCGGCAGCGCGAATGATTGCATCGGCCACACGCTCGGCGGTCGCCATATGTCCGCTGTGAGCTTTGAACACCACGGGGCAGCCAGCCGCGAGGGCGGCAGCGGTGTCACCACCGGCGGTGGAGAATGCCAGCGGAAAATTGCTCGCCCCGAACACCGCGACCGGTCCGAGGCCGATCCGGTATTGACGCAGATCGACCCGCGGCAACGGCTGACGCTCGGGTAATGCACGATCGATACGCGCGCCATAGAAATCGCCACGGCGCAGGACCTGAGCGAACAGACGCATCTGGCCGCTGGTGCGCCCGCGCTCGCCCTGAATGCGCCCGGCCGGTAGCGCCGTCTCACGGGTTACCAGCGCCACGAAGTCATCGTCCAGAGCATCCAGCTGCGCAGCAATCGCCTCCAGAAATTCCGCGCGCCGACTCGCCGACAGGTTGCGAAAGACCGGGTAGGCGGTGGCGGCGGCTTGGGCGGCAGCGTCGACTTCCTCAACTGTGGCTTGTGCAAACGAGTAGGGCAGGGCTTCGCCGGTACTGGCGTCGTGGCTTTGCAAACGGATATCGCCATCGGCGCTGCGTGCACCGCCGATGTAGTTGTGGCCGATGATCTCGGGCATGAAAAACTCCTGTCGGGATAGTCATTTAAGGGGAGCGCAAAAACTGTAGGAGCGAGCTTGCTCGCGATGAACTCCTGAACGACGCGTTTATTCAGAAATGACGCGTTACCGTTAACGTCCATCGCGAGCGAGCTCGCTCCTACCAAGGGGCGGGGTTCAGGCCAACGAATCGCCCCGGCGTGTGGCGGCCGGTTGGGCGTTATCCAGTGCAGCGATGCGTGCGGCGGATTCGCTGTCCACCAGATGCAGCGACTTGCCACGGGTTTCACGGGTCAGGCCAACGGCGACGATCGATATCAGCGCAGCACCGACCAGGTAGAACGCGATCGGCGTCGAGCTGTGGTACTTGTTGAGCAAGGTGAGGGCAATCAGCGGTGCCAGCGAACCGGCGAAGATCGGCGCCACCTGATAACAAAGAGACAGTGCGGTGTAGCGCACATGGGTCGGGAACATCTCGGCCATCAGTGCCGAGTAAGGGGCGTAGGTCATCGACTCGATGGCCAGGCCCAGAGTGATGGCGGCGATGATGAGCCAGTTGTTGCCGGTGTCCATCATCGGGAAGCCGATGAAGCCCCAAAAAGCAGTCAGCACCGCGCCGGTCAGGTACACCGGTTTGCGCCCGATCAGGTCGGACAGATAACCCATCAACGGGATCAGGAAAAAGTGCAGCAGGTGCGCGCCGAACATCAGCAAAAGAATCTGCGACGTGTCCTTGTGCACCACCAGTTTCAGGTAAGTTATCGAGAAGGTCACCACGGTGTAGTAGAGGATGTTCTCGGCAAACCGCGCACCGATACCGACCAGTACGGCACGCCAGTGATGCCGCAACACTTCGACCACGCCCAATTGCTGTTGCTTGTTCTGTGCCTGACGCGCTTGAGCTTCCTTGAAAATCGGCGCGTCATCGACGCTGGTGCGAATCCAGTAGCCGATCAGCACCACCACTGCTGAGAACCAGAACGCGACGCGCCAGCCCCAGGCCAGGAATTGCTCCTCCGACAGGTTCGACGACAGCAGCAGTAGGGCGACGGTGGCCACCAGGTTGCCGGCCGGGACACCGGCTTGCGGCCAACTGGCCCAGAATCCCCGGCGATTGTCAGGGCAATGTTCGGACACCAGCAGAATCGCGCCGCCCCATTCACCCCCGAAGGCGAAACCCTGGATCAGCCGCAGCAGCACCAGCAACACCGGCGCGGCGTAGCCAATCTGGTCGAAGCCGGGCAGGCAGCCCATCAGGAACGTGGTGATGCCGACCACCACCAGACTCAGTTGCAGCAGACGCTTGCGACCGAATTTGTCACCGTAGTGACCGAACACCAAACCACCTAGCGGACGGGCCAGAAAGCCCACGGCATACAAGGCGAAAGCCGCCAGAATGCCGTCGACCGGGCTGTCGGTCTGGCGAAAAAACAGTTGGCCGAAGACCAATGCGGAAGCGGTGCCGTAGAGAAAGAATTCGTACCATTCGGCGACAGTGCCGGCCATGGCGGCGGCCACGACGCGCTTGAGTCCCGAGGGTATGGTTGCGCTGGACGTACTTTGGGAATTGGACATGCTGACGATCCTTGTGGGGGCGCAAAGACAGGCAGCCGGGTCGGGTCCGCAAAGACCCGCCCGGCAATCACTCAGAGACCGACGTCCGGCAACTCCGGACGGTTGGCCAGGGCCTTGGCCATGATCTGCTCGACGAACACGCGATCAGCTTCCGGCAGCGCCAGGCGCGGCGGACGGGTCAACGCGCTGCCACGGCCGGCGATGGCTTCGCACAGCTTGATGCACTGGACCAGGTCGGCACGGGCGTCGAGGTGCAGGATCGGCATCAGCCATTCGTAGATCGGCATGGCTTCGGCGAAGCGACCGGCCTTGGCCAGGCGGAAGATGGTTTCGCCTTCTTTCGGGAACACGTTCGACATGCCCGAGACCCAGCCTTCGGCGCCCACGGCAATGCTTTCCAGCACCACGTCGTCGAGACCGGCGAATAGCACGAAGCGATCACCGACTTCATTGCGTATGTCGATGAAGCGGCGGGTGTCGCCGGAGGAGTCCTTGAAGCACACCACGTTGTCGCAGTCGGCCAGGGAAATCAGGATGTCCGGGGTCACGTCGTTTTTGTAGATCGGCGGGTTGTTGTAGACCATCAGCGGTACGTCGGCATTTTTTGCCACGTAGCGGTAGTGCTCGGCGGTCTCGAACGGCTTGGAGCCGTAGACCAACGCCGGCATCAACATGATGCCATCCACGCCCACCCGGCGCACCGCGTTGGCGACCTTGGCCGCTGCCACGCTGGTGAACTCAGCTACGCCGCAGATGACGGGCACACGACCACGGGAGGCGTCGACCGCGACTTCGGTCACGGCGATTTTTTCTTCGGCGGTCAGCGAGGTGTTTTCCCCCACCGAACCGCAGACCACCAGGCCCGACACACCGTCACGGATCACGTTGGAAATGACCTGGTGGGTTTTTTCCAGGTTGATGGAGAAGTCATCGTTGAATTGAGTGGTCACCGCTGGGAAGACACCACTCCAGTTAATGCGCTTGCTCATTGTTGCCTCCGGTTCGTTAAAATGTATTTCGTATACGATATTGTAAGTGCGTATGTTCGGCCAGTGCTTTTTCAGATTTGCAGTGATTTTTACTAACCGTTTGTCAGTGTTTCGACGGTAGGTATCAGGCGCCAGGCCAGGTGTCTGACAGGCGATAGCCTTGTGGCCACGGATCGCTTGGGTCAAGCAGCAATTGGTGAGTCCCGGTGATCCAGGCTCGGCCGGAAATGCAGGGATAGATGGCAGGGCGCCCAGCCACTTCCGTCAGCGAATCAATGCGGCAATGAAACTCGGAACCGATGATCGAACGGCCAATAAAGCGATCCCCCACCTGCATCATTCCCTTGGCCTGCATCACCGCCATGCGTGCCGAGCAACCGGTGCCCGTCGGCGAGCGATCGATTTTGCCGGGTTGAATCACCACCGCGTTGGCGCCGGTGGCGATGCCATTCTCATAAACGATGGGCGCGGCGATCTGGCAGAAGGAGATATGCGACCACTCGGGGTTCAGCGGATGCACGAAACCCAATTGTTCGTTGGCCGCCCGGGTGATTTTCAGTCCGACCTCGACCAGCTCGGCCGCCTCGTCTGGACCGATGGAAAAGCCCAGGCGCTGGGCATCGACGATCACAAAACTGTCGCCGCCATAAGCGGTGTCGACCTGCAATGAACCGAGGCCTTCGACTTCGATCCAAGCGTCGAGGCGGTCAGCGAAGGAGGGCACGTTCTTGATTTCGACCCGTTCGACCTTGCCATCCCGGCAATCGGCCACGGCCTCGATCAGCCCACCCGGTGCCTCAAGCACCAGCCGGGTTTGCGGTTCGGTCATCGGCAGGATGCCGCTGTCGAGCAATACCGTGGCTACGCACAGCGAGTTGGAACCGGACATCGGCGGGGTGTCTGCCGGTTCCATGATGATCCAGGCCATTTGCGCCCGCGGGTCCTTGGCCGGCACCAGCAGATTGACGTGGCGGAACACGCCGCCGCGAGGTTCGTTGAGGACGAAGTTGCGTAAGGTCTGGTCCTTGGCGATCCACCGCGATTGTTCCCACACGGTGGCGCCGGGCGGCGGGGCGACGCCGCCGACAATCACATCGCCGACTTCGCCTTCGGCGTGGCAGCTGACTACATGAATCACTTTCGATGAGCGCATAAATTAATCCTTGTTTTGTCTGTTAGGGCCCCTTCGCGAGCAGGCTCGCTCCCACATGGGATTTGTGAGCGCCACCGATCCACTGTGGGAGCGAGCCTGCTCGCGAAGGGGTCACCCGTTACTTCACTGATTTCAAAAACGCCGCCGTTTCCGCATGCACCGGATTGCCAATCACCTGATCCGGCGTGCCGATTTCGTGCACCAGGCCATTACGAAAGAACGCCACGCGGTCCGACACATCGCGAGCGAAGCGGATCTCGTGGGTCACCAGCACCATGGTCATGCCGTCTTCGGCGAGCATGCGCATGGTGTCCAGCACCTCACCGACCAGTTGTGGGTCGAGGGCCGAGGTGGCTTCGTCAAACAGCATGTAGTCCGGGGACATGGCCAAGGCGCGGGCGATGGCCATGCGCTGCTGCTGACCACCGGACAACTTGCCCGGAAAAGCCTTGAGCTTGTCACCCAGGCCAACGTGGGTCAGTTGCCGCACCGCCAGCTCCTCGGCTTCGGCCTTGCTCTTGCCCAGTACTTTGCGCGGCGCCAGCATCACGTTTTCCATCACGGTCAGGTGCGGGAAGGCGTTCCATTGCTGGAACACGATGCCGATCTTCTGCCGCAGGCGGTTGAGGTCAGTGCCGCCGTGGTGAACCTCGACGCCATCGACGCGGATGTTGCCTTTCTGGATCGGCTCCAGGCCGTTGATGCACATCAGCAGGGTCGACTTGCCCGAACCGGAGCCGCCGATGATCGACACCACCTCGCCCTTGCTCACCGTCAGGTTCACACCCTTGACCACTTCGAGGTCGCCGAAGGATTTGTGTACGTTGTCGATCTCAATCATTTTCTTGCCACCTTCTTTCCAGACGAGCGCCGAGGCGGGCAACCACCAGGCTCATGACGTAGTAGATAAGGCCCGCGATGCACAACACCAGCAACGGCTCCTGGATGCGGGTCACGATGGTTTGCGAGGCGCGCAGCAGTTCGACGATGCCGATCCACATCACCAGCGCGGTGTCTTTCATCACGCTGAGCACCAGGTTCAGCCAGCCGGGGAACGCCACTCGCGTGGCTATCGGCAAGACGATCCAGCGCAGGTCCTGCAAAAAGCTCAGGCCCAGCGAACGACTGGCCCGGCGCACCGTGAACGGCACCGCCAGCACGCCGCCACGCACGATCTCGGTGAAGTACGCGGCGGCGTAGACCCCGAGCACGATGCAGCCGACGCTGAAGGCACTGATGTTCAAACCGACGATGCTTTTGAGCGAGTTGAACAGCACGAACTGGATCAGCAACGGCACACTGCGAAACACGTCCAGCACCCAGGCCAATGGCAGACTGGCCCGTGGCAACAGTGCCCGCAACACGCCGAACAACAGCCCGGCGAGAGAGCCGAGGATGATCGACCAGAACGTCAGTTGCAGAGTGACCCAGGCGCCATTGAGCAGGAATTGCAGGTCATTCCAGGAAAAACTGGTAGCAAACATACTCACCTCCTCAGTAACGGAACAGCCGCCAGGCCATCAGCCGGGCCGTCGCGACGATCGCCTTGGCAATCAGGTAATACAGCACCGCGGCGATGGCGAAATATTCGAAGGTGCGGAACGTTTTGACGTTGAAGTCCTGAGTCACTCCAGTGAGGTCATTGTTCAGCCCGACGATCACGCCCAGCGATGTCATCAATACCGCCCAGACCATTTGATTGCTCAACGGGTAGAACACGATCCGCAATAACTGCGGGACGATGATCATCCGGTAGGCCTGGAAGGCACTCATGCCCAGCGAACGCGCGGCGCGCACTTGCGTGTCGGGCACCGCCTTGAGGCCGCCGCGGAAGTTTTCCGCGAGATAACCGGCGTTGTTGAACGTGATCCCCGCCAATAGCGCGAACCATGAGCTGACGTGCAATTCCAGCGAACCGAGCCCGAAGTAGAGGACGTAGATCTGAAACAGCGAAGGGGTGTTGCGGGCGATCGACACCCAGCCGTTGCCGATGCCACGCAGCACCGGGTTTTTGGCTTCGCGCATCACGGTCAGTGCCAAGGCAATCAGCACGCCAAAGATCATCGACAACGCGGCGGTCTCGAACGTGACCAGGGCGCCGGCGAGCATATCGGGCAAGGCACGCAGGGCCGAGCGCCATTGGAAGGTGTAATCAAACATGCACGGGGTTCTCCAGGAGGGCGGCCGGTTGCAACCAGGCTGGCAGACGACCGCTGGCCGTGGCGCTGCAAGCGGCGTCGACGCATTCGGCGAGGTTGGCGAAGTGCACCTTTCGGCCCACCAGGCCAGGTGCGTAATGGGCGTATTTGCCCGAATTGGTCATCAGGTTTTTTGCGGCCAGCGGGATCACCGGTTCGCCGAGCATGCACCAGCAGGTGTCGGTGACCAGGGTCGCGCCGAATGCTTCGATCACGGCGATATGCCCGGCTTCGCGTGCCTGTTCCAGCACCGCGCGGCCGCAGGTGATGGCGAGAACCACGTCCGGGTGCTTGTGCCGACCGTGGCATAGCCGCGCCAGTTGGGCGAATTCGCTGAGGGAGAAATGCGGGTTGCCCAGCGAGACCACGTCTACCCGGTTGTCGCGGGCACTATTAAGTTCATGCCAGCTGAGCAGCAGGTCCTGCAGGCGGATTTTTTCCACCGGCAAGGTTTCATCCGGCTGCACAACCTGTGTCGGGTCGAGTGCTTCCGGCGTGACCCCGGCGATATGGAACAACGGTGCGGCGGAGGTGGTGGCGAACGCCGCGCCGAAGGCTTTCAGGTCGTCGAGGTTTGGCTTGCGCCGTTCCAGCCCTGACACCAGCGGGATCCGACTGCCTGCCAGAGCGCCGATGTGATAGCCGAGCAGCGGGTAGAACGAGTCATCCAGTTCGCCCAATGCGGGTAACTCGACGTGCAGACGAGCCTTGCGCTGGGCATCCAGGTGGCAACCGATCAGGGGCGCACGGCCGGTCAGGGCGATGCAGATATCCAGGTAGTCCGGGTATTTCAGGGTCCGTGCGCCAAGCACACTGTTGGCGTAGACCACGGCGTTGGATTCGGCCCAGACGATTTGCTCACCCGCCGTTGGCGCGCTGTCCAGCAGGTAGGGCGCGCAGGTAAAACTGAGCTGTGCGCCCATCGCCATGTAAGCATCGCCCAAGGCGCTGGCCGGTACACCCAATGCCGGGTCGATGCCCAATTCACGCCAGCGACGCTGATCGACGGAAATGGAATTGAGCGTGGTCGGCACCCGTACTTTTGCGCCCCACTGCACTAGCTGTTCGGCAAATCTCAGGCTCGCCGGGCCGGTATAGATGCAGCCATCAATGTGCGCCTGAGTGATATCCACCAAGCACCGGGCACCTTGTATCTCGGCCATGCGCAGGACGATTTGCATGGCGATCTGCGTGGCCTTGCCATGCTGGCCGTCAAGCAGCGTCAGGTCGTGCTCGGTGAGCTCGATCGAGGCGCTCGTTTCCGCTGTTCTCGATGGGGTATCGAGTGCCTGCCAGGTCTTGCCGGGCAGGTGATCGAACACGGTCACCGATGAAGCTTCGACCCGAGCGAAGGCCTTGCCGCGCAACGCGGCAAAGGCTTCCCGGCCGATGCACAGCACCGGCAGGGAACGCTCGAAAAAGGTCTGTGCCACGAGCACGCCCAGGGTCAGGATCTCATCGGGCTCGGCCAGCACCAGTGCAGCCGGTGCGTGACCGTTGCTGATCAACTCCATCAGCACACTGCTGCCGGTACACGAGCCGCGGCCACTGGGAATGGCCAGCACACGGCCGGCCAGGTGTTCGCCGCTGAGGGGGTGGTGACGGTCGATGACCTCACCGCTAAATGGGTCAACGCCGCCCCAGAAACTCAGCCCGACATCGGCGAACAACAGGGCGCCCTGGGCGGCCCCCGCGACCAGACTGCGACCGGTCAGAGAAGTGAACCTAGGCATTCCAGACACCTTAGTAGTAGACCTTAGGCACGGTCAGGTCGGAGGGTGGAATCTCGGTGCCGACCCATTTGGCGAACAACTCGTTGTAACGACCGCTACGCACCTGCTGATTGACGAACAGATTGAGGTAGTTAAGCAGGCCATATTCGTTGCGCTTGGCGCCGAGGGAGACGTAGTCGATGGTGTACGGCGCGTTACCGGCGATTTTCAGGTTCTTGTACTTGCCTGATTTGATCGTGGCCGCCGCCACGGTATTGGTAACGACGGTGGCGTCGATGTGACCCTGGGCAACCGCCAGCAGCGTGTCGTTTTGCGATTGATAGGCACGAAAGGAACCGCTGCCCCAGTTCTTCACGTCTTTTTCCAGGGCGATGGCTTCATAGGTGCCGCTGGTGTTACCCAATGCTTTGCCTTTGATATCGGCATAGCTGTTGATGCCCGTGTTGTCGCGGGTCAGTACCACCATTTGGAAGGCAAAGTACGGCACGGTAAGGCCGACAGTCTTGGCCCGTTCGAGAGTGTCGGAGGTGGACGCGACAATCACGTCGGCACGCCCGGAGACCAACGCCGGAATGCGGTCAGGGAAGGGCGTTTCAACCACTTCGGCCTCGACCCCGAGGATTTTCGCCAGGTCATGGCAGTAGTCCACATCGAACCCGGCAGGGTTGTTGCCTTCATCGCGGAAACCCATGGGCGGGAAGTCCAGGGTCACGGCGCAACGCAGTTTGCCCGAACCAATAATGTCGTCGAGCTTGTCGGCCTGGGCGGTGGCGATAAAGGAGGTACTGAGAACAGCGCTGAGGGCTACGGCAAATGCGGGGTTTTTCATAGAGGCCTCGTTATGGTTGTTGTTCTGTCAGATATCGTATTGGGGATTTCGTATACGATATTAACAATAGCAATGGACGTGCCTGTTTGCCTCTCGCGCAAAGAATTAATTGTCAGCCCTTGAGTCAGAGGGGTTGAGCGAAGAGTGGCCAAACACAGCACCGGGGTGCGGATCAGGGAGGTGTTACAGAAGGGAGCACCACCGGACTTTGGCGCCCCTTAAAGGAACACTCTAACGGCGGTTGTCACGAAACTGGCTCGGCGCCAGGCTGGTCAAGGCGCGGAACTGTCGGCTGAAAGCACTGTGGTCGGTGTAACCACAGCGCAGAGCGATTTCGGTGATGGGCAGGTCAGTGTGCAACAACAGCCGCGAACCTTCTTCCAGGCGGGCCTTGTGAATCATCTGCCGTGGAGTGAGCTGGAACACGCGTTTGCAGTGGCGCTCCAGTTGCGCCACTGAATACCCGGCGATCGCAGTCAGCTCGGCAAGGCTGATGGGGCGGGCGAAATGGCTGCGGATATACGCGTCCACCGCCGCCAGTTTGTGGAACGCCGGATGGCTGGACTGAGGCAGTTGCAGGTCGCGGGAGATACCGGCCAGGCCGACGATTCGGCCCTGTTCATCGTGCAGCGCGAGCTTGTGGGTCAGGCACCACACCGGCTGGTTTCCGAAATACAGGTGCAGTTCGAGTTGGTCGGCCAATTCACGGCCGGTGGACAGCACGCGCCGGTCCTGCTCGGTATACAACGGGCCGTAGCGCTCAGGAAAGACCATTTCGGCGGTGAGCCCGAGCAACTCGTCACGGTGCTTGAAGCCACAGCGCCGGGCCAGGGTCTGGTTGACGAAGGCATAGCGGGCCTCGGTGTCCTTGATGAAAAACACCACGTCCGACAGGGTGTCGAGCAGCGCCGCGATGGGCTCCAGACTGCTCAGCAGGGTTGGCAGGTCGCAAGGTTTGAAGGTCGTGAGCGAGGCATACATGGCGCTGGGCGTCTGGTGGCAATCCTCGGGATCATAAAGACTCGGCCGCGCTCCCGAAAGCCCCGGCCCGGTATTCAAACCGGCGGGGTGTCGTCCAGACACAACAGTGTCTCGATCCGCGCCGGGCTGAACGGTGGGCGTGGCGCCGAAGGTTGCCAGCCGAACAGGTGCTGCAAGGCACCGCCACACACGCGCCCCTGACAGGCGCCCATGCCGCAACGACTGGCCAGTTTGGCGGCGCGCCAGTCAGTGTGCCCGGTCAGTGCCGCGTAGGGCACGTCTTCGCAACGGCATACCAGGGTGTCGGCCTGCGCCAGTGACTTGAGGTGCGGGTCGAGGGCAAACGCGGCGTTCAGGGCGTTGGCGAAACCCTGCCAGCGCACACGACGCGGCCATAAAGCCCGGGCCGCCTGACGTTCATCGACGGCCGCATGGCCGGCAATCGCGCCTTCGACCAACGCCAGTTCACTGCCACCGAACCCGGTGCATTCACCTGCCGCGTAGTGATCGGTGCGGCTTGTGGTTTGCCAGGCATCCACGGCGAGTGCCTGGCCGTCCAGATGACAGCCCAGGGCCTGGCCAAGTTGCGTGTTGGGGATCAGGCCAAAGCCACAGGCCAGGCGATCACATTCCAGTTCGATGATGTTGCCTTGCTGTTGCAGACGCACACCTTCCAGCCGCTCAGTCCCCAGGGCGGCCAGCACGTGGGTCGCGGTGCGGTAATGGCGGTCGAACAACGTGAACGACTGCAGCAGTTTGTTGGGCCAGCGTGGCAGTTGCGCGGCGAAACCGGCGACAGCGACGGTGCAGGCCTGCTCGGCGATGCGCAGGATGCTCGCGCCATGGTGTTTTGCGGTGGCAGTACTCGCCAGCAGTAACGGCCCACTGCCGGCGATGACCAAACGTTCGCCTTGCACCACAAGACCGCCCTTGATCAGTGCCTGAAGGCCGCCCGCGCCCGTTACGCCAGGCAGCGTCCAGCCGGGAAAGGGCAGCAGCAACTCGCGGGCGCCGGTGCACAGAATCAGTTTGTCGTAAGCGATCAGCCAACCGCGCTCAGCGTCTTCGACCAGCAGTTGTTTTGGCGCGGCGCAGGCGATCACGCGGGTGCCGGCGTGGCGGCGAATGTTGCTGCATGCCTCCAGTCGCTCGCGCATCTGGCGTGCCTGTTTCGGCAGACTGGCCTGAGGCCCGTCGCGCCAGATTTGCCCGCCTGGCAACGGGTTGTCATCGAGCAGGACGATGCGCGCACCGCTTGGCGCTGCAGCGAGCGCGGCGGCCATGCCGGCAGGACCGGCACCGATGATCAGCAGGTCGGCGTATTCGCTCATGGGCGCGTCTCCACCTGCATGCCGTCACGGCACAGCGTCTGGCAGGCCAGGCGCCGTCGACCGTCGATGGTCACCCGGCATTCCTGGCAAATGCCCATGCCGCATAGCGGTGCGCGGCGTTGGCCACTGACCGAGGTTCGACTGCAACCGTCGCCGCCAAGGGCCAGCGCAGCGGCGACACTGGTGCCTTCGACAACGCGCAGGGCACGGCCGTCCAGCATCAATTCAGGCATAGGCAGGTTCTCCGAGAAAACGCTGTGGCAGATAAGGTTGCGCAGCCAACGGCGGCGTTTCATTGAACAGTTGCGCGACCAGCAAATCAGCCGTGCCGGGGGCCGTGGTGACGCCCAGCCCCTCGTGGCCAACCGCCAACCACAGGCCTTTGCGTTGCGGGTGTTGGCCCACCAGTGGCAAGCCGTCGGGGCTGGCGGCACGAAACCCGGTCCAGGCGCGAATGCCATTGAGTTGCGCCAAACCGGGCATGTACTCGGTGGCGCGCCTGAGCATTTTCGCGAGCATCCAGCCTTCAACTTGCGGGTCGGTGGTGCCGAATTGTCGGGAGGCGCCAATGAACAATTGGCCGGTCGGCCGAGGCTGAATATTGCACGCCGTCGAAGGACCGGTGGCGTTGTGGGCACTGGTGACGTAACCGAGCTCCACAAGGGTGTGGGTGATTTTTCCAGGGTAGCGGTCGGTGATCAGTAAATGGCCTTTCTTCGGTTCGATCGGCAGTTCCGGGCATAGATCGTTGGCCTGGATGCCGTTGGCCAGTATCACCGCTTCAGCCCTCAACCACTGGCCGTTATCGAGGCGCACACGGTCGCCATCGACTTCGCTGACCCGCGCCCGGCGCTGACTGATGTTCGGCGTTTCGAGCATCCAGTTGGCGGTCGCGGGGGCATACAGAATGCCGTCGCCATTGATCAACAGGCCACCTTCCAAACCCTCGTTCAACTCGGGCTCGCGCTCGCGCAAGGCACGGCGGGCGATCAGCTCGCAGGTAACGTCTTGGGCTTGAAGGTTCAGGTATTTGCTGTGGGCCACCGCCATTTCTTCGGGATTGGCCGCCAGCCAGAGTGTGCCGTTGCTGCGGTAGGCGCAGCCGTCTGGCAGGTCCGGCGCCAGTTCGCGCCAGCGTTGCAGGGAATATTGACTGAGGGCCAGCTCGGCCGGGTTGTCGTCGAGGACCAGCAGGTGACCCATGCCCGCGGCCGTAGCGCCGGGCAACCCGGCATCCAGCACCAGCACGCGCAAGCCACGCCGTGCCAACGCCTGGGCACAGGCCGCGCCGACAATGCCGGCGCCAATCACGATCACATCGGCCACCAGGCCTTCGCTCACGGGCGAATGCCCCAGGCAAACGGATCGTCCTGTTCGATGATCAGGCTGGCTTCGGCGCTGATGTAGGCGCGCCCACGAATGGTCGGCACGATGCGCTCGCCCTGGAGTTCGTAGGAACCCTCGAACTCGCTGCCAATGACACTGGCCTGGCGCCAGATCTGTCCCGGTTGCAACTTGTCGTCGGCCGCCAGGCACGCCAGTTTGGCACTGGTGCCAGTGCCGCAGGGCGAACGGTCGTAGGCCTTGCCGGGGCAGAGGACGAAGTTGCGGCTGTCGGCCTGTTCGTCATCGGCGAACAGCTCGACATGGTCGATCAGCCCGCCGTCCTCGCCACGAATCCCCTGTATTTCCAGTGCCTGCTGTACGGCAAAGGTATACGCGGTCAAAGCATCGAGGTTGTCGCCGGCCACCCGCAAACCATGTTCGGCGATCAGGAAAAACCAGTTGCCACCCCAGGCAACATCGCCCACGACTTGGCCGATACCTGGCACTTCAAGCACCAGCGCCTTGCGGTAACGATAGGCCGGCACGTTGCGCACGCTCACCGAATGGTCTTCGTGCAGTGTCGCCTGCACCGTGCCCACCGGTGTTTCGATGCTGTGCACGCCGGGGCCGATCTTGCCCAAGTGCGCCAGCGAAGCCACCAGGCCGATGGTGCCGTGACCGCACATGCCGAGGTAGCCACTGTTGTTGAAGAAAATCACCCCGGCACAGGCCGACGGGTCGACCGGCTCACAGAGCAGGGCGCCGACCAGCACGTCGCTGCCCCGTGGTTCAAGCACACAGGCGGCGCGCCATTGGTCATGATGTTCGGCCAGTCGCTGTCGACGTTCGGCCATGCTGCCGCTGCCCAGGTCAGGAAAACCGGCCGTCACCAGACGGGTCGGTTCGCCGCCGGTGTGGGAGTCGATCACGCTGATGCGTTTCATAAGATGGCCACGTCCGTTCAGATGAGTGAACCAAAGAGTGGCCTGTGCCGGGGCTTGCCGGCTTGATGGTTTTATCCAGTGCCGATGACGAAATCGGCACAGTGCGCTGAACTGTCAGTGAGGGTGAGGCAGGTGCTCGAACAGTGTCTTGCAGACCCCGGCAATGTGCTCGTCGAGCAGCTTTACCGCCAGGTCCACATCGCCGGCGCGACAGGCTGCAAGGATTTCCCGGTGTTCATGATCGGCGCGATCCTTGCCGGCCGAGAGGCTCATCTGCATGCGCAGGTAGCGCTCCAGCTTATCGTTGACCGAGCGGATCAGGCCCACCAGAAACGGCCGTTGCGCCGGTTCGTACAGGCAGGCGTGCAGTTCCCAGTTGAGCTCGGCCCAGCGTCCCACGTCATCTTCGCCAATGAACTCCTGGCAGATGCGTTCGGCACGGGCGAAGGTTTCTTCAGTCATGTTGGGAATGGCCAGGCGCAGGGCTTTGTCTTCGAGCAACATGCGCACTTCGAACATCTGCGCCAGTTCCGCATCGGACACCCGCGTCACCATCGCCCCGCGATTGCGCTGGAACATCACCAGGCCTTCGGCCTCCAGGCGCTTGAGCGCCTCGCGCACCGGGATCTTGCTGACGTTGAACTGACGGGCGATGTCGTCCTGCCGAATCGGCTCATCCTCGGCAAAATGCCCGGCGACGATAGCGTCCCGCAGATGACGGGTGATGATTTCCGACGTCGAAGGCGCATTGCCAAGGTCTGGAGCATTGAATTTGGGTAGGGTCACGGCGGCGGTCGTTCGGAATGAGTTAGCGATATGGTATACGAAATTGTCCTGGTGTTCCTTTCACTGCATCCAGACTGGAGACAGACTTGGAAACGTTGGTTGTCGTGCGGCCGCCGTAAAGCTGCCGCTTTGAGCGACAACAACGAAAACGCGGCTTGAGCACCTCCACCAGCGATAATGCGCTACGGATGACGTACTTTATGATCGAGATCTACATGGCTTGGTGCATAAACTTGAGCAGGTTTTGGACAATCGTTACAGTGAACAGTCAACTGCATGCGTCTTGATTTACCGCTATAGATCAGAGCCGTGTTTAGCGCCAGACAGTCTTTAGCCCAGTTCTTAGCGTTGATACAAAGGTCTCCAATGAAGGATCTCTGTCAGCATTTTGCTTATGCCTGCCGATGAAAATCCACTCATCTTCTGCCCAAAAAATTCGAATCGTTTTGGGTGATTTACAGTCGAATACAACTTGGTAGATTCTCGTTTCTCGCTGCTGGACGACGACGCATTGCTCAAGACAAACCAACAGTCGTTGCCCTGGCTCCAGGGGCGGAGCATTCAGCGGGAGGCGCGTCTCAATTTCTGTTTTCCGCATGATGACTGTCGTCCTTAAAATTCAGAAGCCGTACGCGTTGAACCAAAAGCAAGGGAGATCCGCTGTTGCGAGGTACTCATCTGGTGCCTTTGTGCATGACGCCATATGTGTTCTTCAAGGTGGTAATCATTACGGTCAAGTAAGCCATTTCGGAGCCTGTGCAGACAATCACCTTCAAGAAAGCCACGGCATTGGGCGGACCTGCTCGGACCCACGTGGCTCAAGTGCTTCGACAGTCCTGCTCATGACTAGCCTCCAAGGGCTCATATGTGCATAATATTATCATGCAGTGATAATTGAAAGGCAATCTGCTCGCCCTTGCTTCAGGCAGGGGCGAGGTCTTTTGATCGATTGTCGGGAGGCAACGACATGCATGAGAACAGCAATACGTGAGCGCTTGGAGACCCGTATGAAACGTGAGGACGTAAAAACCAAACACGCTGAAGGCATTCAGTTTGATACCCATTTGATTGCCAATCCGGCCAACACTCAGGAATGGATCGCCTTTTTTAAAAAAGATGCAGGAAGAAGCTTCTTCCTGGTCAATGACAACGAAGAAATCGAACCCTTTCGGTACCTTGATGATTTGATTCATGAACTGCGAGAAATCGGTATCAAGGTTGCTGAAATTCATTTTTGAATTCTTTTCCTTGGAGTGTCGTCATGTCCGTCACGATCGAGCATCTGTCTAGTCAGAGTGAACGTCTATGGTCCGTATGTATTGGAACCATGCGCATTCAATTCCGCAATGAGCAGGGTGCAAAAGATTACGCAGCAAAGCTAAAAGAGCGTATTGAAGCTCCGCACTCATATCTCGTGCATTACCGGTCGCCTACAAGCACGGTTGCAGCAAGTAATAATGCTAAATAACTTTTTATTAACGCTAAAGTTGCGGTCACAAAATATTGTTTCTTTCGTAGAGTGCTGTGGAACTTGGTGAGTTGAATTAATTTTCATGCTGCGTTAATGCAATGCGGTGGCAAGGCGTGTTTTCATCTTGAGATGTCAGGGGTGTTTGAACGTCTGTGCATTACATGTCGAGATAGCTTTTAGGCAGGAATAAAAGAGGACAAGTTGTGGCTCGGATCATTCTTGAAGTCGTACTGCCAAGCCAAAATCGGCGGATTCGCGAATGACCAAAAGCGCCCATGACCATCAGATCGATATCGTGTTCAGTCTGGTAGGACGGTAAGGCGAGTTCCACTCTCCCGCCGCAGATCACGGTTCGAACGTCACACCCTGCGATCTGCAAAATGGCTCCTGCCGCATCGAGTCGTTCCAGATTTTTCGGCGTGTTGGCTGCGACCATGACCAGGTGCACGGGCAGCTTTGTGAGAGCTGGACTTGCTGCCAGCATTTTCACTCCCATGTGCGTGTCCTCACTCCCGTCATAAGCAAGCATCAGGCTTCGTGGTGGGTTGAAGGAGCAAGGGGTGAGCAGGATCGGCTTGTGCAATGCATGGATGATGGTTTCGAGCTGGTTGAGTCGGGGACAGAACGAGCTGTGCTTTCCCATGACTAGCCAGCGCGAGTCAGTTTCCATCTCGAGTAACCGCCCCAACAGTTCTCCGTCGCTTTGACGAAGTTCCGGCTGCATTACGCCATCCGCGATCGCTCTTTCTCGAGCGTTTTGCAACATTATCAAGCCTTGCTTCAACGCCTGTTCATGGCGCTTTTTGTCCAGCGACATAGCTTCCAGCACGTGCGCCAGGCTGCCGGGCCGTATCTCTACGCTAGCGGGGCGTTCTACAACATTCAGGAGGGTTAGCGGCAATAAAAAGTTGAGACTGGCCCAAGCGGCGTAGTCGCAGACGGCTGGAGATGAATTTGAACTGTCGATACAGGCCAATATGTGGGTCATCACAACCCTCATCTCGATGATCTTGAAGAGCCGATCACCACGTGGGCTATAAACGAAAAATACCCGCTAGGCGAGGGCGCCGCTTTTAGCGTGCCAACGAGCGGTCGCTGGACACCTGGTACGTCATATATGGAAACGATAAACGCAGTGAAATTCCAGTATAGCAACGCCTGGAAAGCCGCTTGCAGGCAAGCTGCTCACTTTCGCATGACGCGGCGGACATAGAGCCTGACGTCATCAACGGCAGGCACGATCGCCAGCGTCACCAGAACCATCGCGAGCGGTACCGTTGAGATGTAACCAATGTGCTTGAACCCAAAGGCACCTACCACCCCACCGAAGAAGAAATTCAGCGCGAGCAATATCAGTATTTTGAGCCGGGTCCGATTGGCGAGAACTTTTGGATGCGTCGATGTGTTGACGGCATTCCAATAAAAGAGTTTTCCAAACTCAATACCGATATCGGTGATGATGCCGGTGATGTGCGTCGTTCGGATTTCGGCTTTGGAAATTTTGGTGATCACCGCGTTTTGTAGCCCCATGATGAAACACAGCAGCATCACGGTGACGGACACGAATAGACCATCCACGGTGGATAGCCGAGCGCCCAGAAAGCCAAAGCAGATGAGCAAAAAGGCTTCGAACAAGAGTGGCACTGCAAACTCGCTGTGCATGCGTCTGCGGCGGGAATAATTGACCATGATCGCCGAGCACGCTGCCCCAATCAAAAAGGACAAAAGAGCGCCGGTGCCACTGAGCACCAGGTCGTAGGCTCCCAGCACACTATTATCTGCCATTGAGGAGACGATGCCCGTCATGTGTGAAGTGTACTGATGCACCGCCAGGAAACCACCGGCGTTGATTGCCCCCGCGACGAAGGCCAAGGCAAATCCAAGATGTCGGTTTGCGTCTGTGGTACGCCTTCGCCCAGTAAGGCTCCTGACATATTTGATCGGCATTCATTCACCCCTGTCCCAAGTGTATGAGGACCAAGAAAGCCAACCGATTATGCACATCTGATATCACCGGGGCCTCGCGACAGGAGGTGCGGCGGCTGGATGATCCCCGAGTGCGACAGCTGCCAACCGTGCAAAAGGTCGTGCAGCTGCGGCACATCAGCATGATTGACGTCAGCTTACAGCGGGTAGTGCGTCGGGTACTGCAGCTTCGCAACGCCGGTGTCGATAGCGGCCTTGGCCACTGCGCCGGCTATTGCTCCGAGCAGGCGAGCATCGAGCGCTTTGGGAAGAATGTAATCGCGCCCAAACTCAAGCTTGTCGACGTTGAACGCTTGCAGCACTTCCACTGGTGTTGGCTCTTTGGCCAATTGGCGCAGTGCTTCCACTGCCGCAATTTTCATCGCTTCGTTGATCCGGGTTGCCCGAACATCCAAGGTCCCGCGGAAGATGAATGGAAAGCCCAGAACGTTATTAACCTGGTTCGGGTAGTCAGAGCGACCGGTCGCCATGATCAGGTCATCACGAGTGGCCATGGCCAGCTCGTAGCTGATTTCAGGATCCGGGTTCGAGCAGGCAAACACGATCGGATTGGGTGCCATCGCTGCCAGTGCTTCAGCCGGAAGGAGATTGGCCCCAGACAAACCAACAAACACGTCAGCACCATTCATGGCTTCCATCAGCGTACGAGGGCCACCGTCGTTAACGAACTGTGCTTTGTATTGATTGAGGTCTTCCCGTGCGGAGTGGATGACACCGGTGCGGTCGACCACGTACAGATTGCTTTTTTGAGCCCCGAGACTAAGCAGTAGGCGCATGCAGGCCGTGGCTGCGGCACCAGCACCGAGGCAAACAATTCTCGCGTTCTCCAGAGTTTTGCCCTGGATCTCCAGCGCATTGAGCATACCGGCCGCGGTGACGATGGCAGTACCGTGTTGGTCGTCATGGAAGACCGGGATGCTGCACTGTTCGATCAGTGCTTCTTCAATTTCAAAGCACTCTGGGGCTTTAATGTCTTCCAGGTTGATGCCACCAAAGGTGTCAGCAATGCGCACGACGGTGTCGATAAAGGCCTGGGAACTCTCCGCATTGACTTCGATATCGATCGAGTCGATGCCGGCAAAACGCTTGAACAGCAACGCTTTGCCTTCCATGACCGGTTTACTGGCCAAGGGACCTAAGTTACCGAGACCCAGAATGGCCGTACCGTTGGTGATCACGGCCACCAGATTGCCTTTTCCAGTAAAGCGATAGGCGTTCTCCGGGTCCTTCGCGATTTCGCGAACGGGCTCGGCTACGCCTGGGCTGTAGGCCAGTGCGAGTTGGGTGGCTGTGTCGGCAGGCTTGGTCAGCGCGATGCTGATTTTCCCTGGGGTAGGGAATTCGTGGTAATCCAGTGCAGCCTTCTTGAAGTCGATAGTCATACGAGCCCCTAATTAGACGTTGATTACAATGCTATGTTAACACTATTATAATGCAAGGCAATGAGGTCCTGACCCACAGACCAGGGTCAAATTGCCGGCTTGAACGCTGCTGATGAAGGGGTTTGTCAGCCAGCGGACCCACTCTATTGGCCCTAAGACTTCAGGGCGGGCCTGTATTTCTTGGTCAATAGAGATCCTCCTATGCTTGAACCCGTCTTTGGCCACCTCGTGTGGCCATTTTTTTGCGCGTTCGAATGCCCAATGTGCCAAGTCCCAAGCGAGGCACATTGGGGGGGCAGAGGTTTTCTCATCGCTTCTTGGATTTGATCCGCGTACTTCGACAATTGCGCGAGTTCGTGACCCAGCTACATAAGGGCCTTTGCGTGGGTCATTAGGTCCGGATCAGCGTCGATCAGTGGCTGGGTCAGGCGAGGCGTGGTGAATTAGCGGAAAGGTATGTGGTGCGTCGATTCTTTCTTTAAGTGTGGCCGCAGAGTCCTTCGCCCCTTGCTCAGGACGAAATTGAATACTGCGGCTACCGAAACAAACAGACCAAAGCACCTCGCTTTGACCGGACAGGTGCTCAATCTTTACTGAGATGATCAAACCCCCTGAGTGCAACTATCAGAAATGAACTTCGGCGGACTTGATACCAAGCTCGCGAAGCTCATGGATCAGATCATCGAGGCGTCCAAATGACTCAATCTCCTCGTTGTCATTGACCAGAAAATAGCTTCTCCCTACATCCTTTTTGAAAAGAATGATCCACTCGTGCGTGTTGGCCGGGTTGGCTATCACATGCGTGTCGAAGTGCATGCCTTCACCGTGTTTGGTTTTGACTTCTTCGCGTTTCATGCGGGGTCTCCGGGCATATGGTTTAGCTCTCTGAGCACCGGATCTACAGCGTGGCAGGTGTCGTACCGAGGCTAGGCCAATTGCTTTGCTATTATCACTAAGTGTGAATAGTATGCACATGCCACCAGAGCGAGGCTAGTCATGATTGCGATACGAGAAGCTTGGAAAGCGGGCTTTTTAGGGCGCGAGCACTGGCTTCGAAATATCGTCTCAGGGGTCATCGTCGGCGTCGTGGCGCTGCCCTTGGCCATGGCATTTGCCATCGCCTCTGGCGTCAAGCCGGAACAGGGGGTCTACACGGCCATTGTGGCTGGTCTGCTGGTTTCGCTGTTCGGCGGAAGCCGGCTTCAGATTGCAGGCCCCACAGGGGCGTTCATCGTTATTCTGGCCAGCGTGACGACCAAGTACGGCGTTGATGGCTTGCAGATCGCGACAATGATGGCCGGGGCAATTTTATTATTGCTCGGTATCACCAAGCTTGGCGCATTCATCAAGTTCATCCCTGATCCCGTGATTGTGGGATTCACCGCCGGCATCGGGGTGATCATTTGGGTCGGGCAATGGAAAGACTTTCTGGGCTTGCCGAAAATCAGTGGTGACCATTTCCACGAGCGGCTGTGGCACCTCATCCAGGCACTACCCAGCCTTCATGTGCCCACGACACTGTTAGCCCTGTTGAGCCTGTTGTTGGTGATACTCGCGCCTAAACTACCCGGTGTAAGGCGTGTTCCTGGCCCCCTGATTGCCATGGTCGTTGTGACGGCATTGCATTCCTGTTTTCAATTCGACGGCGTGGCCACGATCGGGAGTGCATTTGGGGGTATTCCTCAGGGGCTTCCCAAAATAGGCCTTCCTGAAATAACGCTGCCGCAGGTCATTGAGTTGATTGGCCCTGCGTTTGCGATCGCGATGCTGGGGGCGATCGAGTCGCTGCTCTCTGCTGTTGTTGCCGACGGGATGGCCGGTACCAAACATGACTCCAATCAGGAGTTGATCGGACAAGGCATTGCTAACCTGGTCACTCCTTTGTTTGGTGGCTTTGCTGCGACAGGCGCGATCGCTCGAACAGCAACCAACATTCGCAATGGTGGCAACAGTCCAATCGCGGGTTTTACACACGCCCTCACTTTGATTTTACTGATCCTCTTCCTGGCGCCTTTGGCTTCGGATATCCCGCTGTGTGCATTGGCTGCGATCTTATTCGTGGTCGCTTACAACATGAGCGAGCTGAAGCACTTCAAGCGCATGGTCGTACGAGCCCCCAGAGCCGATGTTGCCATCCTGTTAATGACCTTCAGCCTAACCGTTTTCAGCGATCTGGCGATTGCGGTGAATATCGGGGTCATTCTCGCCATGCTGCAATTCATGCGTCGGATGGCTTCATCTGTAGAGGTGCAGCTAATGGTCGGAAAAGAGCTGGAGGCAGAGTTGCGCATGAATGGGCGTATACATCTTCCTCCTGGTGTTTTGGTTTACACCATTGAGGGGCCTCTCTTCTTTGGCGCAGCAGAAACCTTTGAGCGCGTTTTGGCTCAAACGCACACCGATCCCGGGACTTTGATTATTCGCCTGAAGCGAGTGCCGTTCATGGATATCACGGGCTTACAAACGCTGCTCGAAGTCATTGAGCAGCTGCGCAAGCGCAGCATCATCGTGAAGTTGTGTGAAGCCAACGAGAAAGTGCTCGGCAAGCTCGACAGGGCAGGGATTCTTCAGGCGCTCGGCTCAGAGCATTATCATGCCGACTTCAGTGGCGCACTGAGCAGTTATGTCGAGATCGACAAGACTGAAGGCTAGAGATGGGGTGCAGTAGGCTAAGTAGGAGCGATAAGCAGGCATCCGTCGTACCCGCTCATGCGCAGATGAATCACTTACCATTGGCCGCAGTTCTGCTTTTGGTGGCGTAGGACACGCCATGCGTCTCCAAATAGTCCCGAATAAGCTGACGAACGACCTGAGAGGGCGTCAGATCCTGAGACGCACACAGCTCCTCAAGTGCCTTTTTCTTGACGGGATCAATGAGCACAGTTAATCGTGCAGTCTTATTTTCCATGGAATTACCTGTACCCTAAAACGGTCGATGATAATCAAATTGTAATAGGCAGAGGGTTATTTGTCACCGGTTAGGTTCGTTACAGCTTGCTGGATTGACTGTGATCAAAAAGGGGCGATGGTACGTCAACCAGAAACGGGTAAAAGAAGGGACAGATAGACGGGTAATGGGCAGGGAAGCTTCAGTAGCAACTGAATCACCCCAGGTTTCGTAGACACCTCCCTACCTTAAACTGAGGCCAATCAGGAGGTGCAATTAGGCACTTGTGGTGTGTTACTTCTTGCGCGGAATAAATCCAGGCACACCCGTTTCCACTACCGAGTTGAATCGTATTCTGGTCGTAATCTCTTCCTTGATTTCATGCATGGCCCTATGTGGCAGGGTTGAAATATCAAAGTTTTCCCGGATGTGGCTCAGAGTGGCAGAAGTGGTCAGAAAGGCGACTCCTCGCTGTACAGACCAGGCCAACGCTACTTGAGCCGGAGTCTTCTGCAGGCGTTGAGCGATCTGTGTCATCACCGGATCTTGCAGTACATTCGGCTCCATTGCGTGGCCGAGTGGTGCAAACGCAAGGACGATGATCCCATGCAGTTTGCAAAACTCCAGCAGTTCCCATTCAGGTAGATAAGGGTGGGACTCGACCTGCACGACGGCGGGTTTTATCCGCGCCACTGCCACGATCTCTCGTAAACGCTCCAACGTGATATCAGACAAACCGATGGCCTTGCACCGACCTTCATCCACGAGACGTTCCAGCGCCCGCCAGGTTTCTATGAGGGTTACACCTGAGTCGTAGATGACGTGACCCTCTTCGTCTCTCGGGTCCTGATTGTCGCCGGATTGAAAGGCAAAAGGCGTATGGATCAGGTAGCAGTCGATGTAGTCAACCTGAAGCCGTCGGCAACTGGCCTCAAACGCAGGTTGGACGCGCTCGGGACGATGGTTGGTGTTCCACAGTTTCGTGGTGATGAACACGTCCTCCCGGCGGATTTTTCCCGCTGCCAGAACCTCGTGAAGTGCAACGCCGACCTGTTCTTCATTTCGATAACGCTCGGCACAATCGAAATGACGAAAGCCGACTTCCAGCGCCTGCTTGACCGCTTGTGTGGTGACGCTTGGATCGCGGAACAGCGTGCCAAATCCAACGGCCGGAATTTCACCAGCGCCATGGTTCAGCGGAAATTTCGTGTCGCGAAGCGCGTCGTAAAATGATTCGTATGACATGTCTTTACTCCAGGGTTCGGGGCCGCAGCCGCTATTGATATAAAGGTTTCTGTTCGTCGCGAGCGGCCACTCTTTGCTCGAATGCGCCGACCGAATTACCGCCGAGCGCCACATACAACTGAACGGTGTCGAGGTACTGCGCGGTCTTCACTTTGATCTGGCCCAGTAGCGCCTGCTCGTAGGCGCGCTCCGTCTCCAGCACCTGGAGAATGCTGTTTTCGCCTTGCGCATAGGCCTGCTGGTTCAAGCGCAAACTGGTTTCGGCAGCGTGTAACGCGTCCTCCTGCGCCAGGTTTTCCTCAGCGTCATGGTTTATTGCCTGCAACGAGTCGGCGACCTGGCCGAACGAGCTAATAACGGTCTGCTGGTAGCCAGCGAGCGTCGCCTTGTAGCCGTCGACGGCAGCCTGACGTTCAGCCTTGAGTGTTCCGCCATCGAAGATCGGCCCGGCCAACCCCGCAGCGAAGCCCCAGAGCGCGGCGCCGCCATTGCCGGAAGCGGCCTGTAAAAGCGACGCGGACAGCGTGACGTGGGGATAGAGGTTCGCGGTCGCGACTCCAACGGCGGCGCTGGCCATGTGCAGTTCCGCTTCTGCTTGCAGGACGTCCGGCCGGCCGTGAGCCATTTCCGATGGCAAGCTGACGGGCACGTTTGCCGGCAATACAAACTCGGCAAAATCGAAGTCAGGCGCGATCCAGTCACCCGGGCCTTTACCCGTGAGAATCGACAACGCATGGCGTGCCGCATCACGCTGCTGGGCGAGAGGCGGCAGCAGCGTGCGGTCCTGCGCAAGCCGGGTCTCGGCCAGCGAAACATCAATCTGCGTAGTGGTGCCATTGATGTGGGCCATGCGCACGAGGTCGAGGTTCTTGGCGTCATTGGCGAGCAGCTTTTCCACGGCTTTCATCTGCGCGTTCGCAGAGGCAACCAACAACGCCTGGCTGGCCACATTCCCCGTCAGGGTCAGGTACGCCGCGTCGTAGCGATGCTTCTGCAGATCGGTAAACGCTTCCTGCTGTTCGACCAGCCGCTTGTTACCGCCGAAAGCATCAAGGTCAAAGCCGACCCGTGGTCCAATCGCATAGAAATTGGAGATGGACGGTTCTTTTGCATTGTGTACACGCTGGCGGCCGGCCGTCGCGGCAAAGTCGACCTGCGGATACAGTGCCCCTTCTGCCGCGGCGACGGAGGAGGCCGCTTGCCGGATCGTTGCGTCCGCGGCCACGAGTTCAAGATTGCCTTCAATAGCGCGACGTACAACCTTGTCGAGCTTTTGCGAATGGAAGGCCGTCCACCAGTCACCGCTGACCTTCTTGCCAAGGTCAATGTGTTGTTCACCCGGTTTGTTGCCGCGTTGGTCGAGACGCTGCTCGGCCTGTTGATCGTAGTGTTGCGACAGGCTCGGTGGGGGCATTTGATAGTCGGGGCCGACGGTACAGGCGGTCAGGAACACGAGCGCCGACACCGCACCGAAGGTAGTTTTGAACAGCTGTCTGTTGATGAAGAGCGCATTGGATTTCATTGGGCAAACTCCACGATAACTAGTTGGTCGGAACGGGCTTGCGAAGAAAGACAACCAGTGGGCTCACCACCAGCATCGCGAACATCAAAATCTTGAATTGGTCGATCACGGCGATAAAAGCGGCCTGGCCGGTGATCATTTCGTTGAGTCCCGCCAACGCTTGCAGCGATGTCGGCGCGGAAAGTGCGGCAGCGCGATAGGGCGTCAGATTGCTGGCCAGCGCCATGTGCATCGCTTGCGTATTGTTGAAGAAGAACAGTTGCACAATCGCAACGCCCAGGGTGCTCCCGTACACCCGTGACAGATTGAAAAAACCAGTACCTTCCGGGCGTAACGTGGGGTCGAGCGTGCTGAACGCGACCTTGGTGAGCGAGGGCATCAAGATGCCGATGCCAATGCCCTGGATCGCACCGGCCACCGCCACGGGCGTCCAGTCCATCAGCGGCGAATAGCCGAGCATCAGCCAGTTGGCATAAATCACCACGACAACGCCTGCCGACACGAACAGCCGACGGTCGAAACGCTCGGGTACACGGCCTATCAGCAGGAACGCACCGACCAGTCCCACACCGCGCGGTATCGTCAGGGAACCCGTGATGTCAGGCGGGTAGCCGAGAATTTCGTCGAGCATGGGTGACGTCAGCGCCATGGTCGACAACAGCACGAACCCCACGGCGAAAAAGATGACCGTCGACAGCACGAAGTTGCGGTCGTTGAACAAACGCTTGTTGAGGAAATGCACCTTGGTGGTCAGTACATGCACGGCAAACAGGTAGAGCCCGAGTGCACAACCCATCGCTTCCAGCCAGATCTCGGTCGAGGAAAACCAGTCCAGGCGTTCACCCCGGTCGAGCAACATTTGCAGGCTGATCAACGCCAGTGTGAAGCTGCCGAAGCCGAAGAAGTCGAACGAGGGACGTTTCTCGGCCTTTTTTTCAGCCAGCAACAACGCCATCACGAGAAAGATAAACGCCGACAGCGGAACGCTGATGTAGAAAATCGGGCGCCATCCGAAATGTTCGCTGATCCAACCTCCAATGCTCGGGCCGCTGACGATGCCGAAGAGCACGATTGCCGTCCATGTCGCGCCAAATTTCGCGCGCTTCTCCAGTGGCAATGTCTCCATTGAAATCGCCATTGAAAGGGGTGCCAGCACGCCACTCGCCAAGCCTTGAATAATGCGCGCACCGACGAATTCCAGCGGCGTCGTTGCCTGCGTAGCGAGCAGCAAACCCAGGACGAAAAAGGCCAGCGCGGCCTGATAAACCAGCTTCAGGCCATAGCGCCCGGCAAGCCATTGCGCAATCGGCATGGTGATCGCACTCGCCGCGAGGTACGAGGTGAAAACCCAGCCAGCCTGGTCGTCGCTCATCGACGTACTGGCCTGAATAAACCTGAGCACTGCGTTTGGCAGAGGCAGGTTTGCCGACTGCATGTAGGTTGCGAGCAGCGCGGCGAACCTTAACGTCCCCGGGCCTTGGGGGCCGGCAAGTTGGGCATTCATCGGTCGTTACCTGCAGTCAACAAGGCTTTGAGCGGGTGCCACCAAGGCGTGTGATACCCGGTATCCACCTTGACCGTGGCGCTGGTGCCCGAGAAAAGGGGCAGGGTAGGGTCGGTTTCATCGAGTTCGAGTCGGACCGGAACCCGCTGAACCACCTTGACCCAGTTGCCGGTCGCATTTTCCGGTGGCAGCAGGGCGAAGTCCGATCCTGCACCCGGGCTCATGCTGGTCACGTGGGCTTTGAATAAGTGATCAGGGTACGTATCGATGCTGATGGTCGCTTCCTGGCCTGGACGCATGTGCGTCACCTCCGTTTCACGGAAGTTGGCCTCCACCCAAATCTCGCGACCGGACAGCAGCGCAAAGGCGGGCGCACCGTTGTTGACGTAGTTGCCAACCTGCAAATCGTCGACCTTGGCCACGATGCCAGCGTCCGGCGCATAGACCGTTGTATACGAGAGGTAGAGCTGCGCCTCGTCGAGTTGGGCCTTGGCCTCGCGAACCGTCGGGTGAGTATCGGCTTCGATGTTTGGATTGCCGTTCAATGCAACGACCGTGCTCGCGATCTGCTGTTCGATCGAAGCGATTCGTTGCCGCGACACTTTAAGGTCGGTGTCGGCGCGTTCGTAAACGGCGCGCGAGACGAACTCGGTCGCGACCAGCGCTTTCTTGCGGCCAAATTCCCGTTGGTCGAAATCGGCCGACTCTTTGGCCGATTGCAGTTCGGCCTGCTGTTGGCGGTAACTGGCCTTGAGTCCATCGATGTGCAGCCGTGCAACGCTCAGTTGAGCTTCTGCGCGGTTAACCGCGATCTGGAAGGGTTTCGGATCGATCCGGAACAGCACCTGGCCTTTGCGAACCGGCTGGTTGTCCTCAACCGCGATTTCGACGACTTGTCCGGAAATACGGGCGTTGATCGACGCTTTCGCCACTCGGGCGTAGGCGTTATCGGTCGAAACAATCGTCGCGCCCGCCTGATAGTGCGTGTAGCCAACCGCTGCGAAGAGCACCGGCAAACCGACAATAAGGAAGGGTCGCAGTTTCTCTTTGAACGGTTTTTTGAGCAGCGCGCCAGGCGGGTTCGGCACGGGGTGTTCGAAGGTCTGCGAAGCTGGGATGTCGAACTGTTTAGTCATGATCGAATACACCTTTTAACCGGGAGTCGTGCCCGCAGAATTCGCCTGCGGCGTTGACGTCAATAGTTGCTGTGAGGAATCAAGCCCGAGTGCGGCCAAGAGGATTGCTCCGCCGCACCTGTTTCGTCGCCGCAACACTCAGTTCGAGCTCCGCTTCAACAAACCGTAAATCAAGGAATTTTTGGTTCCTTAATTTTGTGCGATAGTGTAAGAATATCCACTCACCGACTTCCATTCAAGGATTTTGTACGACATGGCACAAAAAAAGATTGCAGAGGGCAAAGGCCGCGGCCGTCCTCGCGCGTATGACCCGCAGACAGCGCTGCAGCAAGCGCTTGGTGTGTTTTGGAGTACCGGCTATTCCGGCGCTTCTCTGGACAGCATCGCTACGGCGGCCGGGATGAATCGCCCCAGTCTCTATGCGGCATTCGGTGACAAACACGCGCTCTACATCAAAGCGCTTGAGCAGTATTGGGAGTTTGCCGCGGCGGCCATGCATGAGGCGTTGACGGACCACGAGCTGACCTTGAGCGACGCGTTGATGCGTTTCTACGAAGGGCAGCTATCGATTTATTTTTCGGGAGAAGGCCAACCGCGGGGCTGCTTTGCGATCGGCACGGCGACCACCGAAGCCGTCGAGGATTCTGAAATCCGAGAGGTGCTTTGCGATCGGCTGAGCCGGCTCGATACCGATCTCGAAACGCGCCTGCGAGCGGCCGTCGATTCCGGCGAGTTGAAAAGCGACGTAGACCCGGCGGCCCTGGCTGTACTCGCGTCCTCCCTGCTGCACAGCATTTCGATACGTGCCCGGGCGGGAAAATCCCGCGCTGAATTGACCGAGCTTGCACGCAATGCGGTCAGCGTAATCTGCGGTTGAGAGGTTTAGGGTGGAAGAAAGACTCGAAGATATTCTGGCTGAGCAACTGGCCGTGATTTTTTGTGGCATCAACCCGGGAGTAATGGCAGCCGCCCAAGGCCATCATTTTGCCGGCAGAAGCAATCGCTTCTGGCGCACCCTCCATCTCGCCGGTTTTACGCCGGAGGAAATCCGCCCGGAAAACGATCGGACAATCTTGCAGTATCAGTGTGGATTAACAGCGGTGGTGGAACGGCCTACGGCGCGAGCCGATCAGCTGTCATTACATGAATTCATGGCTGCCGCTGCGGATTTTGAACAAAAAATCGCACGCTATGCACCACGCCTCGTGGCATTTCTCGGTAAAGCGGCGTATTGCGCGTTGTCCGGCCAGCGAGAGGTTCCGTGGGGGCTTCAACCAAAGACGTTTGGCAATGCTTCGGTATGGGTGCTGCCCAACCCGAGCGGGCGCAATCGTGCGTTTACGTTGGATCAACTGGTTGGCGCGTACCGGCAACTCCATTCGCACCTGCACCTCGCGTCCGTTTCTCAGCCTTTTCCAGCGCCTCTCCTATACTGATCCGCGTTGACAGACTCAACGCAGACGCTACGTCCTTATCAGCCACTGAAAGGAGATCGATCATGACCATTCGTATTGGCGATGAAGCCCCGGATTTCACCGCCGAAAGTACTGAAGGCACCATTCACTTTCATGAATGGATTGGCGACAAATGGGCCATTCTATTCTCGCATCCGAAGGACTTCACACCGGTATGTACCACTGAGCTGGGTTACATGGCCGGACTCAAGCCGGAGTTCGACAAACGCAACACCAAGATCGTCGGGCTCAGTGTTGACCCTGTCAGTAATCACAAAGCCTGGGCTGATGACATCGAAGAAACCCAGGGCCATGCGGTCAACTACCCCATGATCGGCGACGATAATCTGGTGGTGGCCAAGCTCTACGACATGATTCACCCGAATGCCAGCGGCGGCTCGCGCACCGCTGTGGACAATGCCACGGTGCGTTCGGTATTCATCATCGGCCCGGACAAGAAGGTCAAGGCGATGCTGATCTATCCAATGAGTGCCGGGCGCAACTTCGATGAAGTGTTGCGTCTGCTCGACTCTTTGCAGTTGAACGCCAAGCACACAGTCGCCACCCCGGTAAACTGGCGTCCGGGCGATGACGTCATCATTCCCACCTCGGTGTCCGACGAGGACGCCAGGAAGAAATACCCGCAAGGCTTCAAAACGCTGAAACCCTATTTGCGCACCGTGGCGCAGCCGAAGTAACCCCCCTGGACAATCTATGACAGCGGTCACCCTGCAGCGTGTTCGACAGGGTGACCGTCTAGACGAGGTAGCGCCGAAACCACCCCAACGTACGGTCCCAGGCCAGTTTGGCTGCCGCCTGGTCGTATCGAGGTGTGGAATCGTTATGGAAACCATGATTGGCGCCGGGGTAGATGTAGGCTTCGTAGGTCTTGCCCGCGGCTTTCAAGGCCTGCTCAAAGGCGGGCCACCCTTCGTTGATGCGTGTGTCCAGCTCACCGTAGTGAAGCATGAGCGGCGCCTTGATTCGGGCGACATCCTTGGCCTCAGGCTGTCGGCCATAAAAGGACACCGCGGCACCCAGTTCCGGATAGGCCACGGCCGCAGCATTGGTGACTCCGCCGCCATAGCAGAACCCGGTGATGCCGACTTTCCCGGTGGTCGCGTCGTGTTCCATCAACCACTCGATGGCGGCAAAAAAATCATTCATGAGTTTTTCAGGATTCACGGTCTCTTGTAGCGCCCGGCCTTTGTCGTCATTGCCTGGATAGCCGCCAACCGAGGTCAGGCCATCGGGGGCGAGGGCGATTAAACCGGCCTTGGCCAAACGCCGGGCGACGTCCTCGATGTAAGGGTTGAGCCCGCGGTTTTCATGCACGACCACCACGGCCGCCACTTTGCCGGTAGCTTTCGCCGGCCGCACCAGGTAACCGCGAACCTGCCCGTTGCCCTTGGGTGAGGGATAGGTGATGTACTCGGGAAGGATGTCCGGGTCGGTAAATTCAACTTGCTCGGCCATTGCATAGTTCGGACTGAGCGCGGCGAGCAACGCGTTGGCCGTCAAACCGCCCAACGTGAACAATGCCGCCCGATCGAGAAATTCCCGCCGATTGATCTTGCCGTGGGCGTAGTAGTCGTAGAGTTCCAGCAGTTCAGGGGCAAAGTCTTTCGCAGTCAGACGGGGCACTTATGCATGTCCTCTTTGGGCCATCCGTTACCTGTATACGAGTAACAAAGGCATCTTGTGGCTCATATACGGGTATTTTTTGAGTTGGATCAGGTTCTGCGCCTCACGCGATTCAACAGTTCAGGCATTGCGCCCCAGCCTTGGCCACTTGTGCATCCTGCTCGGACTTGACGCCGGACACGCCGACCGCGCCGATCACCTGGCCGTCGACGATGATCGGCACGCCACCTTCCAGAGAGGTCAGCAACGGCGCTGACAGAAAGGCGAATCGCCCGCCGTTGACCATCTCTTCATAGCCTTTGGACTCCCGCCGGCCCAGCGCGGAGGTGCGCGCTTTTTCGGTGGCGATGTAGGCGCTGGAAGCGGCGCAACCGTCGAGGCGCTCGAGGGCCAGGGGATGGCCGCCGTCATCGACAATCACGATGGTCACGGCCCATTGATTGTTTTGTGCTTCGCAGCGGGCCGCCGCGAGAATCTGGCTGACTTCAATCTGGCTCAGTACGGCTTTACTGTTCATGGAGTTTCTCCAGGGCTCGGTGAGGGCAACGCGGCTTCGACCAGTTCGATCCAGTGCCGGACCGGCGTTCGGCCTGCGCCGTCGAGGTGGGACTGACAGCCGATGTTGGCCGTGACAATGATGTCGGGATGTCCGCTTTCCAGTGCATTGAGTTTGTTGTCGCGCAGTTGCCGGGACAGTTCGGGCTGGGTCAGCGAATAGGTACCCGCCGAGCCGCAACACAGGTGGCTGTCGGGAACGGACGTGAGGTTGAACCCCAGACTCGTCAGAATCGCCTCGACCGCGCCGCCGAGCTTTTGCGCGTGCTGCAACGTGCAAGGGCAATGGAAGGCCAGGCGTTGATTACTGTGGACGCCGAGCTTTTCCAGTGGCTCCTCGCGCAGCACTTCAACCAGGTCCCTGGCCAGCGCACTGACCCTTTTCGCCTTATCGGCATACACCGGGTCGGTACTGAGCAAGTGACCATAGTCTTTGATAAACGCACCACAGCCGCTGGCGGTTTGCACAATCGCCTCGGCACCTTGTTCGATGCTCGGCCACCAGGCGTCGATATTGCGACGGGCACGGTCAAGGCCGGCGGCCTGAGCGTCCAGATGATAATCCACGGCGCCACAGCAACCGGCCTCGCGGGTCGGGATCACGCTGATACCCAGTCGATCCAGGACGCGCGCGGTGGCCGCGCTGGTATTGGGTGACAGACTCGGTTGCACGCAGCCCTCGAGCATCAACACGCGCCGGGCATGCCGGAGGGGAGGACGCGGCTTTGCCGGATAGACAGTGCGCGGCAATTTGATTTGCAGGGTGTCGGGTAAAAATGCACGGAAAACCTGCCCGCTGCCGACCAGCCTCTTGAACAACTCCGGGTTGGGTACGACCGCGCGCAATCCCTCGCGCAATAGTCGCTGTCCGAGTGGGCGTGGCACCGCGGCATCCACCACCGCACGGCCGATGTCGAGCAAGTTGTGATAGTCGACGCCAGAGGGGCAGGTGGTTTCACAATTGCGACAGGTCAGACAGCGATCAAGATGCAGTTGGGTTTTCTGAGTGGCCTCGTTACCTTCCAGCACTTGCTTGATCAGGTAGATGCGGCCCCGTGGCCCGTCCAGTTCATCGCCCAGCAGTTGATAGGTCGGGCAGGTCGCATTGCAGAAGCCGCAATGCACGCAAGTGCGCAAAATGCTTTCGGCTTCTGCGGCTCGAGGCAGCTGACGGGCGCGTTCACTCAGGGTCGTCTGCATGGTTCAAAGCTCCGCGTACAGGCGCCCGGGGTTGAAAATGCCCCGTGGGTCGAGTTGACGCTTCAAGTTCTGGTGATAGCGCAACAGCGCGGCCGACAGCGGTTGGAAGGGACTGTCGATCAGCCCGTGGCTGTAGCAGGTCGCATGCCCGCCGACGTCCTCTACGACCTGGCGGATGAACGCGGCGTCTGCGTTTGATTTGAGCCAGCGTTGCGCACCGCCCCAATCAATCAGTTGCCGCCCGGGCAGGGCAAGCCACGCGGTGTTGTGCGGCAACGACAGGCGCCACAGGGGTTGATCCTCATCGAAGAAGCTCAACTGATGCTCGTTGAGATCATCCCAGTACGAAGTGTCCAGCAGCTCGCCGCCCAACCGGTCATGCGCTGCGGCCACCGAGCCTTCGCCACCCTCAAGTCGCAGGTGCAGGCGCTGCCCGTCGTGGCACGCAGCGCTGATCGGCAGCGGTTGCTGGCCCCATTCCGCGAGGTGCAGCAAGGCGCGGTCACTGTCCATGTCCAGGCTGATGCTTAAGGTTTGACGTGGTTTGGGCAGGACCTTGAGCGAGACCTCGGTAATGACACCAAGGGAACCGTAGCTGCCGGTCATCAGGCGCGACAGGTCGTAGCCGGCGACGTTTTTCATGACCTCGCCACCGAAGCGCAAATGCTTGCCGTGGCCGGTGATGACGCGTGTTCCGAGGACGAAGTCGCGCACCGAGCCTGCCCAGGGCCGCCGAGGTCCCGACAGCCCGCAGGCAATCATCCCGCCGACGGTGGCACCGTCACCAAAGGCGGGCGGTTCACACGGCAACATCTGCTGCGCCGCGTCCAACACTTCAGCAAGCTCTGCCAATGGCGTGCCGCAGCGTGCGGTGATCACCAGTTCGGTCGGGTCGTAGCTGACGATGCCCCGGTGAGCGCGCGTGTCGAGGATTTCACCGGCGACGATGCGCCCCAGAAACGCCTTGCTGTTGGAACCCTGGATGCGCAGCGGCGTGGCGTTTTCCAGCGCCTGATTGACCTGCTCCAGCAGCGTACCGCTGTCATCGATATCCCATTCACTTTGCATCAGAAACGCTCCAGATCAGGATGGGGCATCTGACCGAGGTGAATGTGCATGGCGCCAAATTCGGCACAGCGGTGCAGCGTCGGAATGTTCTTGCCGGGATTGAGCAAGCCACCCGGGTCGAAAGCGGCTTTGACGGCATGGAATACGGTCAATTCGTCGCTGTTGAACTGCGCGCACATCTGATTGATTTTCTCGCGTCCCACGCCGTGCTCACCGGTAATGCTGCCCCCGACCTTCACGCACAATTCGAGAATTTTACCGCCCAGGGCTTCGGCGCGATCGAGCTCACCCGGTTGGTTGGCATCGAACAGAATCAACGGGTGCATGTTGCCGTCGCCCGCGTGAAAAACGTTGGCCACCCGCAGGTCGTACTCGGCCGACAAGGTGGCGATGGCATGCAGCACACCGGGCAACTCGCGGCGCGGGATCGTGCCGTCCATGCAGTAATAATCCGGCGAGAGGCGACCGACCGCGGGAAAGGCATTCTTGCGCCCAGCCCAAAAGCGCACCCGTTCAGCCTCATCGCGGGCCTGGCGCACTTCGGTGGCGCCGGCCTGTTCCAGCACCTGCCGCACGCGGTCGCAGTCATCATGGACGTCGGCTTCAACGCCATCGAGCTCGCACAGCAGAATGGCTTCGGCGTCGACTGGATAGCCGGCGTGGACAAAGTCTTCAGCGGCACGAATAGCCAGGTTGTCCATCATTTCCAGGCCACCGGGAATGATGCCGGCGGCAATGATGTCACCGACGGCGCGGCCGGCCTTTTCGACGGAGTCGAACGCCGCCAGCAACACCTTGGCGGTCTGCGGTTTGGGCAGCAGTTTGACCGTGACTTCGGTAATCACCCCGAGCATGCCTTCGGAGCCGGTGAACAACGCCAGCAGGTCGAAGCCGGGAGCGTCGAGCGCGTCGGAACCCAGGGTCAGGAGTTCACCGTCGACGGTCAGGATCTCGACCTTGAGCAGGTTGTGCACCGTCAGGCCGTATTTCAGGCAGTGCACACCGCCAGCGTTTTCCGCGACATTGCCACCAATCGAACAGGCGATCTGCGAGGAGGGATCCGGCGCGTAATACAAGCCAAACGGTGCCGCCGCCTGGGAAATCGCCAAGTTGCGCACCCCCGGCTGGACCCGCGCCGTGCGGGCGGACGGGTCGATGTGCAGGATGTTGTTGAAGCGCACCATCACCAGCAGCACGCCTTTTTCCAGTGGCAATGCACCACCGGACAAACCGGTTCCGGCACCCCGGGCGACGACCGGTACCTGCCGTTCGTGACACAGTCGCAGCACGCCTTGCACCTGGTCGATGCGGCGGGGCAGCACCACCAGCATCGGTGTGGTGCGGTAAGCGGAGAGTCCATCGCACTCGTACGGCCTGAGCTCTTCCTGCTGATGCAGGACTTCCAGATCCGGCCACTGCGCGTGCAAGGCCTGCAACAGCGCAGTTTTGTCCACGTCGGGCAGGACACCGTCGACACGTTCGTCGTAGAGAATGTTCATAGTCGCTTTACGATACTCCGTTCACGAAAGTCCGTGCGAAGACCGTAATGCTGTGTGTAGGAGCGAGCTTGCTCGCGAAGGACTCAAGAGCGCTACGTTTAGCCAGTAAACACGCGTTATTCTTAACGACCTTCGCGAGCAAGCTCGCTCCTACATATACACACACACACACACAGCATTTCGGGTCTTCGCCCGAGCGATGCCGATCAATGCCCGCCCACCACCATATGACTGAATGGCGCCACATACGCCTGCAACGTCACCAGTCCGCCGACCAGAATCGCCAGGATGATCGAGTGGAAGAACACGTAACGGAGGATTTCCCCTTCATGGCCGTACCAGCGGGTGGCGGTGGAGGCCACCACGATTGACTGAGCATCGACCATCTTGCCCATCACCCCGCCAGAACTGTTGGCAGCGGCCATCAACACCGGGCTGATGCCCAATTGTTCGGACGTGACCCGTTGCAATCCACCGAACAGCACGTTGGAGGCGGTGTCCGAGCCGGTCAGGGCCACGCCGAGCCAGCCGAGCAGGGTGCCGAACATGGGGTAGAAGATGCCGGTTGCCGCAAAGGCCAGTCCCATCGTCGCATCGAGGCCCGAGTAGCGGGTGAGGTAGCCCAGAGCAAGCATGGCCGCAATGGTAGTGAGCGAATAGCGCACCACCCACAGCGTTCGCAGGTATTGGCGCACCAGCTGGGGAATGGAGTAGCCCATCAGCAGACCGCCGAGGATGGCTGAGAGCAAGATTCCGCTACCGGTAGCGGTGAACCAGGTGAACTTGTAAATCGCTTCCTCGGTTTTAGGCGCAGGCACCACGGGTGGCACCTTCTCAACCTGCAGGTGCAAGGTGGTGAAGGTCAGCGCTGGCGAGAAAACCGGGTTCGCTTCGCGCATCGGCTTGCCCTGAGGGTCGAGCTTGGCCGAGTTGGTTTGCGGATCGATCGCCGGGCGGGTATCGAACATGTTTTTGAAGCCTTGGGTGCCCCAGGCGAAGACGAAGACCGTAAGAATGATCCACGGCATCCACGCCCGCATCACGGCAGGCTTGGCATCGGCTGAAAACGTCGCCGTGGCGGTGGGTTTTTCGTCATGCTCCGCATCGACTTTCGAGTTGTCGACGCGCCCGGACAGGGCGGCAGAGGTATGCACAGTGGCTGGCTTCCAGACCTTGAGAAAACCGGTCAGGCAGGCCATGGAAATCAGCGCGGCGATCACGTCCACCAGCATCGGGCCGTGGTAGTTGGACACGAGGAACTGCGGCACCGCGAAGCTGACCCCGGCCACCAGAATCGGCGGCCAGATTTCCAGCATCTTGCGCCAGCCGGCGAAAGCCCAGATCAACCAGAACGGCACGAGCACCGAGAAAAACGGCAATTGCCGGCCGACCATCATCGACAGCTCCATTTCATCCAGCCCGGTCACCTTGGCCAGCGTAATGATTGGCGTGCCCAAGGCGCCGAACGCCACTGGCGCGGTGTTGGCGATCAGTGCCAGTCCCGACGCGGCCAGCGGCGAGAAACCCAGCCCGATCAGAATGGCCCCGGTCACCGCCACCGGTGTCCCGAAACCGGCGGCCCCTTCGAAAAACGCGCCGAAGCAGAAGGCAATCAGCAGCAATTGCAGGCGTCGGTCGTCAGTGATGCGCGCCAGAGAGTCTTGCAGGACCTTGAACGAGCCGTTTTCGGTGGTCAGCCGGTGCAGGAAAATAATATTCAGCACAATCCAGCCAATCGGCAGCAGCCCGTTGGCGGCGCCGAACAACGCCGCCGAGCCAGCCATGCCCGCGGGCATGCCGAAGGCGAAGATTGCGATCAACAGGGCTGAGGTGAGGGCGAGCAAGGCCGCCATATGGGCCTTGATGTGGAAAAACGCCAGGGAGGCCAGCATCACCACGACCGGGACTGCCGCCATGATGGTTGAAATCACCGGGTTACCGAATGGGTCGTAGACTTGCTGCCAGACCATGTTCCACCTCTGCTTTTTATTGTTGAGCGTGCAGACCCCGTGGGGGCGGTGGATTTGAGTATAGGTGGCATTACGCCGCTGTCAGCGCTGGGCGCCATTTTGGTGGGGTGTCACTGAGCTAACATGAAGATCGGGTGAATACCTGACGCGGACTTCAACGACCGGAGGATTGCCGCAATGACTGAGCGCCATTTGGACCACAGGGAAACGCTTTCGAACGGATGCACGATCGAGATAAAGGCGGAAATATTGAGGGACGGTTCGCTGAAAATGTTTATTGGAGTTTACCGACCGGATGGCACGGTCATTTCCGAGGATCATGATCCAAGGCCGCATCTGCTGGATATGGAAGCGGCGCTGGATTGGGGGATTGATATTGCGAAAGGGATCGGGAACGGGCAGAGGACGTTGTGACTGTTGTGACGCCTTCGCGAGCAGGCTCGCACACAGTTGATCGCATTCCCCTGTGCGAGCCTGCTCGCGAAGGCGTCAATGGCCCAGCGCTCCGAGGGGGATTTTCAACAGATGCAGGCACTCCGTTTGAACCGAGCGCCACTCCCGTGGACAAGCAACGGCGTCATGTCCTTTAGGCGACATCTACTGGCTTATTAGCGTTAGTCGGTAATTTGCAGGCGGGTTAGAGTCTTAGTCACGTTCCAGGCAACCCCGGATGATCCTGATGACCCGCCCCCGTTTCTTACCCGACAACTTCACCCTGACCCTGATAGGCGTAGTGGTTCTTGCCAGCTTGCTGCCCGCTACGGGGCAGGTCGCGGTGGGTTTTGGCTGGCTGACCAACATCGCCATTGCTCTGCTGTTTTTTCTGCATGGCGCCAAGCTGTCGCGCGAGTCGATCATTGCCGGTGCCGGTCACTGGCGCCTGCATTTGCTGGTATTCGGCCTGACCTTCGTGCTGTTCCCGCTGCTGGGGCTGGCGCTCAAGCCGTTGCTGTCGCCGTTGATTGGCAATGATCTGTACATGGGCATGCTCTACCTCTGCGCGCTGCCCGCCACGGTGCAGTCGGCGATTGCCTTTACGTCGCTGGCTCGCGGAAACATTCCGGCGGCGATTTGCAGCGCGGCGGCGTCCAGCCTGTTCGGGATTTTTCTTACGCCGTTGCTGGTGACGCTGCTGTTGAATGTGCATGGCGACGGCGGCTCGACCGTCGATGCGATTGTGAAGATCAGCGTGCAGCTGTTGCTGCCGTTTATTGCCGGGCAGGTCGCGCGGTGCTGGATCGGTGCCTGGGTGGGGCGTAACAAGAGTTGGTTGAAGTTCGTTGATCAGGGCTCGATTCTGTTGGTGGTCTACGGTGCGTTCAGCGAAGCGGTGAACGAAGGCATCTGGCAGCAGATTCCGCTGCGGGACCTGGCCGGTTTGGTGGTCGTTTGCTGCGTGGTGCTGGGGCTGGTGTTAATGGCCGCTACCGTGCTGGGCAAAGCCTTTGGCTTCAATCAGGAAGACCGCATCACCATCCTCTTCTGCGGTTCAAAGAAAAGCCTGGCGACCGGTGTACCGATGGCCCAGGTGCTTTTCGCCGGCAGTACCATTGGCGTGTTGATCCTGCCGCTGATGCTGTTCCATCAGATTCAGCTGATGATCTGTGCGGTGCTCGCGCAACGTTATGCCAAGCGCCAGGAGTCGGTGGCTGAACTGATGGGGCAAGTTGATCCTTGATCGCCGATCCTAAGGCATTCGATCAGCCAGTGTTTCCAGCAGGTCTGATGAAGGAACGAAGAATAACCCTCCGGTGACCGCCGTGCTGAAATCGAGCAGCCGGTCATAGTTACCCGGTGGTCTGCCGACAAACATGTTTTCCAGCATCTGTTCAAGCGGGGCAGGCGAGCGCGCATATCCTATGAAGTAGGTGCCAAACTCGCTGGCACCTGGCCGGCCAAAAGGCATGTTGTCGCGCAAGATTTTCACTTCTTGCCCGTCCTGGGTGATTGTGGTCAGGGCACTGTGCGAAGAGGTCGGTTTGACCGCGTCATCAAGCTCGATATCGGACAATTTGGTTCGTCCGATAATCCGCTCCTGGGCCTCAACGGATAACGCGTTCCAGGCGGTCATGTTGTGCAAGTACTTCTGCACCAGCACATAGCTGCCGCCGGTAAACGCCGGATCTTCATTGCCCACTATCGTGAAGTCGACCGCCTTGCGGCCGGCGGGATTTTCGGTGCCATCGACAAAGCCGATGATGCTGCGCATATCGAAATAGCGAAAACCCTGGACTTCATCGACGACCGAGATGGCTTCGCCAAGTGACGAGAGTAACTGCGTCGCCAGTTCAAAACACAGATCCATCTGGTCTGCACGAATGTGCAGCAAAACATCGCCAGGCGTTGCAACGGCTCGCCGTCCCTGCGCACCAAACTCGCGGAAGGCGTGCAGTGAAGCGGGGCGCGGGCTGCCAAACAAGGTGTCCCATGCGGTGGACCCAAAGCCACAGACACAGGACAAATTGCCCGAGGGGACCCGTTTGCCAACCGAGCGTGTGAGGGCCGCGATGTCCGCGCACCAGGCTCGCACTTGACTGGCAGAGTCACTGGCAGACGCTAAGGTCGCCACGATAAAAATCGCGCTGCTGGTAATGGGGTTGCAGATGGATTGAGGCTCAGGCGTCGGGTCATCCATTGGCGTCGTCACAGAGAGGTCCATAGGCGGTAGAAAGGTTGAAAACACTGTAGCAGACAACCACTTTGCCGCAGCCTTCCAGGCGGATTGACTGCCTTGTCAACTGTCCCCCTTGAGTAGGGGGGACGGGTGCCGGGCGAACCAGCGGCTTGCCAGCTCGTACGCGTGGGCCAACTGCAACACCGCGAAATCGGCCTGGTGTCGACCGATGATCTGCATCCCCATGGGTAGCCCGTTTTCGTTGAAACCAACTTGCACATTGGCCACTGGACAGCCAGAAAGGGTGCCCGGGATTACGACTTCCATCCAGCGGTGATAGGTATCCATGGCCGTGCCTTCAATGGACGTCGGCCACGGGACATTTTTGTCGAACGGGAACACTTGGGCGCTCGGCAGCAGCAAGTAGTCGAAGCGTTCGAAAAGCCTGGAGAGGGCGCGGTACCAGTTACTGCGCACGACTGAAGCGGCAAAGACCTCGCTGGCCGCCAGTTTCAGGCCGTTTTCGATTTCCCAGCAGGCTTCCGGTTTTAGCTGCGCACGCTTTTGTGGGTCGCCATAGGCTGCCCCCAGTGAGCCGGCGACCGACCAGTGACGCAGCGTTCGCCAGCTGCTCCACAGCTGTTGCGGGGCGAACTCGGGCTGCACGGGTTCGATGTGGCAACCCAGGCTTTCGAAATCAGCAAAGGCCTTTTCGCACAGCGCGGTAATGCCGTTCTCCATCGGCAGGTAGCCGTTGAAGTCACCCAGCCAGCCCAGGCGGGTGCCTTTGAAATCCCGCTCCAGCGGCGCGGCGAAGGCGCTGCCGGGTTCGGCGATGGACAGTGGCGCGCGGGCATCGGCGCCGGCCTGCACCGACAAAAGCAACGCTGCGTCACGCACGCTACGGCCCATGGGACCTTCATAGCCGAGCTGATCGAAAAACAGATCGGCACTGTCGTCAAATGGCACGCGCCCCTGCGATGGGCGGAACCCGAAGACATTGTTGAAGGCGGCCGGGTTGCGCAGCGAACCCATCATGTCGCTGCCATCGGCCACTGGCACCAAGTGCATGGCCAGCGCTGCGGCGGCGCCGCCGCTGCTGCCGCCAGCGGTCTTGCTCGGGTCAAAGGCACAACCGGTAGCGCCGAACAACGGGTTGTAGCTTTGCGAGCCGAGGCCGAATTCCGGTGTGTTGCTCTTGCCGATAATGATCGCGCCAGCGGCCTTGATCCGCTCCACCATGATGCCGTCGCGCTCAGGGATGAAATTCTTGAACAACGGCGACCCCAGCGTCGTGCGGATGCCGCGGGTCAGCGACAGGTCTTTGACCGCATGGGGCAAGCCATGCATCCAGCCACGGTACTCGCCCCGTGCCAGTTCGGCGTCGCGTAAATCGGCCTGCGCCAGCAGGTCTTCCGGCGCTTGCAGGCTGATCAGGGCATTGACTCGCGGATTGAAACGATCGATATGGGCAAGATAAGTCTGCATCACTTCCCGGCAGGAAACCTGGCGCAAGCGGATGCGTTCGGCGAGTTGATGGGCCTGCAGCAGGACCAGTTCGCTGATGTTATTAGAAGTCATTGCAACGCTGCCTTTCGGACGGCTGGAGGAACACCCCGTCACCGTGACGGGGCGGTAGGAATCAACGCATCAGGCTGGTCCAGAGACGATCGGCCAGGCGGATCGCGCCTTCGCCACAGGTCTTGCTGAACACCACCTGGGTACCTTCGGGAATGTGCAGCTCCGGGGCTTCCTTCAGGCTGGCGTCAAGGAACGGTTCCACACCCTTGATCGGGCTCTGGTGCTTGAGGAAGTTCTGCGTCATCGCGGCATTTTCCGGCTGGCTGAGGAATGCGATGAACGCCTTGGCGTTCGCCGGGTTCTTGCTGCCCGCCGGGATAACCATGTTATCGACCCACGCCAGCACACCTTCTTTCGGATAAAGGTATTTCAGAGCGGGTTTCATTTCCCGGGCCCGCATTGACGAACCGCCCCAGAACGTCGACATGTCGATTTCACCCGAGGCAAGGTTTTCGCGAATGGAGCCAGCCTTCGAACTGTAGGTTTTGACGAAGGGCTTTTGCGCCTTGAGCAGGGTCAGCACTTGTTGCATCTGCTTGGGGTCTTCACTGCACAGCGGGATATTCAGGTACAGGCTGGCCATGTCGATGACTTCGCTGACCGAATCAAACATGTTGATTCGTCCCTGCAATTCAGCCGGCGGCTCGTAAAGTACTTTGTAGCTGTCGGCCGGACCTTTGTAGCGATCGGTGTTCAGTACCACGCTGGTGGTACCCCAGATGAAAGGTATGGAATAGGCACCTTCCGGGTCCCAGGTGGGCTTTTTCAGGTTGTCGACGACGCTGGCATAGTAGGGCTCATTGACCGGGTCGAAGCGTTCCAGCAACTGTTCCTTGATCAGGATCGGTATGAACTGGTGCGACGGAATCGCCACGTCATAGCCAGCGCCTCCCTGTTTCAGTTTGGCCAGCAGTGTTTCGTTGGAGTCGTAGGAGTCGACCGTGACTTCGATCCCGGTCTGTTTCTGGAACTTGGCGAGAATCTCCGGCGAAAAGTAACCGCTCCAGCTCACCACGTTGAGTTTTTCCGCGGCCTGAACGCTGGCGACCAGGGTCAGCGGTAAGGTCAGGAACAACGAAGTGCCGATACTTTTAATCCACTTGCTCATGCTAATTCCCCACGGTTCGTAAAAAGGTCAGGCGTTCTTTTTGCCCAGCAGGTAAGAGAGACTGACGAACAGCACCGAGACGCCCAGGATCAGGGTCGAGACGGCGTTGACGTCAGGTGTCACACCCATGCGTAGCAGGCCGAAGATGAAGATCGGCAAGGTGGTGGTGCCCGCCTGGGAGACCATCATCGAGATCACGAAGTTATCCAGCGAAACGATGAAGGCGAGCATCAGCCCAGAGACGATCCCCGGCATCAACAGCGGCAGAGTGACCTTTCGAAAGGTCCGCCATGGGCCGGCATAGAGGTCCGCCGAGGCTTGCTCCAGGGACAGGTCCATGTCGTTGAGCCGTGCGCGAATCGGCAGATACGTAAAGGGGATACAGAACACCGTGTGAGCGATGATCAGGTTGCCGTAGCCCAGGGACAGGCCAATGGTGGAGAACAGCGCGAGCGTGGCCACACCGACGACAATTTCCGGCAGCACCAGGGGCAACATGATCGCGCCCATGGACAACTGCAGGCCCTTGAATTTTGCGCCCCGCGAAGTACCGAGGGCGGCTAGCGTCGCGATGGCCGTGGCGACCATGCTCGCGCAGACCGCAATCAACAAGCTGTTGCCCGCCGCTTGTCGAAGCGCCTGGTTGGCAAACGCGGCGCGATACCAGTCGAGGCTGAAACCGGTCCACACCGTTGCGGACTGGTTGGCATTGAAGGAGAACACCACCAGCACCACGATCGGTGCGTAGAGGTACAGGTAGAACAGGAAACTGAAGCCGCCGAAGCCAGGGAAGTCCTGCACGCCCAGCCTGTTTCGGTTGAGTAGACGCAGCATCATGCACCTCCCTTGGCGACGCGTTGGCGCTCGGCGCGCAGGGCATAAACGGTCAACACCAACATCACCGCCGCCATCAGCACCAACGAGAGCGCCGCACCGAATGGCCAGTTACGCGCATCGCTGAACTGCCTGAAGATGAGATTTCCGAGCATCATCCGGGTGCCGCCGCCCAAGAGCTCCGGGGCAATCATCGCCCCCAGACAAGGCACGAAGGTCAGGATGGCGCCGGCAAGAATCCCCGGTTTGGCGATGGGCAACACCACTTTGCGCAAGGTGCGCAGGCGTCCGGCATAAAGGTCCTGAGCGGCTTCCAGCAGGCGAGTGTCCATTTTTTCAAGCGTGGCGTAGATAGGCAGCACAACGAAGGGGGCGTAGGTATAGACCAGCCCAAGCAGCACCGCGCCATCGGTGTAGAGCATTTGCAAGGGCTGGTCGATTAGGCCCAGGCCCATCAGACTGTTATTGATCACCCCGGTATTACGCAGCAGCAGAATCCAGGCGTACGTGCGGATCAGCAGGTTGGCCCAGAAGGGCACCGTGATCAGAAAAATCAGCAGTCCGCGCCGATGCGCTGGCTGCATGGCCAGCCACACCGCCACGGGAAAGCCGATCAGCAAGGTGATCAGGGTGGTTAAGCCGGCGATGCCGATCGAGCGCAAGGCGATGATCAGGTAGGAGTCGGCGAAGGTCAGGCTGTCGTCCAGTTGCCGTTCGAAGAGCAGCGAGGTGTAGGCGTCGCTGCTGAAGACCTTGTTTACCCCACCGTAGGGGTTGGCTTCCATCAGCGAATAACCGATGACGATCAGGATCGGCACGATCAGAAACAGGATGATGGCGATCAGCGCCGGGCTGACGCCGAGGAAGCTCTGGAAGGCCCGACGGCGTTCCAGCGTATTGGCAATCGGTAATGCGGGCATGGCAAATCCTCGTGCTCAATCGTGCAGGACGCTGGCGCTACCGCGGTCGAACCGCAGACCGGCCTGGCTGCCCACGGCGAAGCGCTGGCCAGGGTCGACGCTGTTGGGCGTGCGCACGGTGAGGCGCGAACCGTCGCTCAGGCGGACTTGATATTGCAGGTCGGTGCCGAGATAGATCTGCGTATCGATTCGGCAAGGCAGCGCACCGTCGGTGCTTTCCGGCACCAGATGCAGACGTTCTGGACGCACAGACAACGCGACCGTATCGCCGACCCGAACGTCGCTGCAAAACTGCGCGGGCAGCGGGTGACCTGCAGGCCCGGTGAACCAGGCCTGGCCTGCGTCAACACGAGTGACGGTACCTTCGATAAAGTTCGTTTCGCCGATGAAGTCCGCTACAAAGCGATTGCGTGGACGTTCGTAGATGTCTTCCGGGGCCCCGACTTGCTGGACTTCGCCTTCGGACAACACGGCGATGCGGTCGGACATGGTCAGGGCTTCTTCCTGGTCGTGAGTGACGAAGATGAAGGTGATGCCGGTCTTGGCCTGGATGGTTTTCAGTTCTTCGCGCATGGCTTGGCGCAACTTGAGGTCCAATGCCGATAGCGGCTCATCCAGCAATAGAACCTTGGGATGCGGAGCCAGTGCGCGGGCCAGGGCGACACGCTGTTGTTGGCCGCCGGAGAGTTGTGCCGGCTTGCGTGCGGCGAACCGTTCCATCTGCACCAGGGCGAGCATCTCGCGCACTCTTTCGGCGATTTGCGCTTTGTTCAGGACGTTGCCCATGGGGTGCGATTCGAGACCGAAGGCCAGGTTTTCGGCGATGGTCATGTGCGGGAACAATGCGTAATGCTGGAACACCGTGTTGACCGGTCGTTCGAAGGGTGGGCGTTCGGCGATGTTTTCGCCGTAGAGCAAAATCTCACCCTCGGTTGGGAATTCGAACCCGGCGATCATCCGCAAGAGGGTGGTTTTACCGCAGCCTGACGGGCCGAGGAGGGTGAAGAATTCGTTATCGCGAATGTCCAGGTCGATGCTTTTCAGCGCCACCGGGCCAGCGTGTGGATCACCGTAGACTTTACGCACTGAGCGGATAGAGACCGCCAGCGTTTGCAGCGAATGCAGGGCATTCATGCGTTACCTCCGATTCCCCCATCACCTGCGCAGGCGCTGTTAATAGCGTTGCCGACGGCGATGGATATTGTTTTTTTTGAGCAGGATCGAATTGCGTTTGGGTGTGGACCAGCAGTTTTTTTGTTGTGCTGTGGGGCGATTATCAGTGAGCGATTGCAGGAGCGAAACTTCAGATTTAACATAGGTCCTGTTAAAAAAATTAATAGCTAAAGGCGTTCAGAACCATGCCTGACCACCGTTTGCCACCGCTCAATGCGGTGCGTGCCTTTGACGCCGCGGCCCGCCTGGGCAGCTACGTCGAAGCCTCGAAAGCCCTGCACGTGACTCAGCCCGCCATCGGGCGGCATGTGAAGTTGCTGGAAGAGTGGCTGGGCGTTCAACTGTTTGAGCGTACTTCCCGGGGCGTGACCCTGACGCTGGCGGGGGAGAAGTACTACCGCAAGATTTGTGCAGCCTTGCAGTTGATCATCGAGGCGGGAAAGGAGATACGGCCCAAGGATGCCGAACGGTGGCTGCGAATCATGGTGGTACCGGGATTCGCCAAACGCTGGCTGACACCACGCCTTGAAGCCATGCGTCACCTTCGACCGGGGTTGAAGTTCGCCATCGAACCCAACTCCACCTTCAGCGATGTCGACGGGAAAAATGCCGACCTGGGCATTGTCTATGGCCTGGATGGGCAATACCCGCATTCACGCGCAAGCCTGATCTGTCCACGAGTCTTTCCGATCTGCACCCCGGGTTACCTGGCCAGCATCGACCCCATCGAGAGCCCGGCTGACCTGGTCAAACACAAACTGATCCACGTCGACGACGGCGAGTGGTGGAATATGTGGTTCGCCGCCTATGGACTGGATGTCCACCTGAGCTCAGACATGCTTTACGTCAACAACGACCACGCGCTGTCCGTGGCCGAGAGCGGGCAGGGCATAGCGCTGGCCAATGAAGTGCTGGTGCGCGAAGAACTCGCCGCCGGCAAACTGGTGAAGGTACTGGACACCCAGGTGAAGCTGGATAGCTATCGGGTCCTGACGCCGACTGCCGAGTTGTCAGCGGATGTCGCGTGGTTCATCCAGTGGATGAAGACGGAATTGGAGAAAGAGTTCGGGGTCTAGCCGTGTGATCGGGCTCAGGGGCTCGGGAAACCGAGCATGAGCGCCAGTCGAGCACGATCACTTCTTTGGTGATTTACCGCTGGTGGGCACGTGCAGGTAAGCCATCACGCTTTCGGTCAATTCCGTCGCCAGCTTCACCGCTTCCTTGTTGCGTGCCATCACGCCTGCCACCAAGCCTTCGATCAAGGCGAGCACCGCGATGTTGGAACTGGTCAATACCGGATGGTCGGCGGGGGCGAATAGCACGTGTTCGGCAATGCTGGTGAGCGGCGAGGCGGGTGAATCGGTGATCGCCAGCACCGAAGCGCCTCGCTCATGGGCGAAGCGGGCGAGTTGCAGGGTGTCGAGGGAATACCGTGGCAGGGAGATCGCCAGCAGCACATCCTGGTCGGTGATCGCGGCCAGTCGGTAAGCGGCGTTTTCGTTACCGCCCTCCATGCTGATGGCGGTGGCGTCCGCACAGAAGGGCATCAGGGTCGAGGCGGCAAGGCCAGCGAAGTAGACACTGTTGCCAAAGCCCAGGATGTAAATTTTGCGCGCTTGGGTCAGGCAGGTGACAAACGCTTCAAAGGCGTCTTCGTGATTGTTGGTCGCTGCCGTGGCGAGGTTGCTGCTGGCGCTCTGGATTTGCTCATGCAGGCCAAACGCGCCGCCGGGCCGATGTGCCAGTTCGTTGCGCAGTTTGTCGACCGGCGACACCATCTGCTGCAACGTCGCGACCAGTTCGGCCTTCATGCCGGTGTAGCCACCCAGGTTCAGCGCCTTGGCCAAACGGTTGACCGCAGCGGGCGAAGTGGAGGTTTCGTGCGCCATCTCCTCGATGGTCAGCGTCGCAGCCTTCAAGGGATGACGCAGAATAAAGTCCGCCACCTTGCGCAACGACGGCTGCAAGTCGGAAACGATCTCCGCCAGTTTGCGCATCACCGGCGCGGCATAGACCGTGGTGTTTTTCGAAGGTGTCGGCATATCCGGCTCAACATTTCCTGAGGGCATAAGGTTGGCTGGAGTGTATCCGAAGCCAACCCTCGGTTAAGCAATTTCAGCCACAACACATACCTTGTAGCAGCTGGCGAAGCCTGCGTTCGGCTACTGTAGGAGCGAGGCTTGCCCGCGAAGGCGTCAGTTCTGACACACCGCGTTATCGTTCTTCGCGAGCAAGCTTCGCTCCTACAGTAGCCGAACGCAGACCAACCGGATTATTTCAAGCTGCCGGCCAGGAACTGCTGGAGACGCTCGGACTGTGGCTTGACTAACACTTCACGTGGGTCACCACGTTCTTCGACCTGGCCCTTATGGAGGAACACCAGTTGGTTCGATACCTCGCGGGCAAACCCCATTTCGTGGGTCACGACCACCATCGTGCGGCCTTCGAGTGCGAGGTCCTGCATGACTTTGAGCACTTCGCCGACCAGCTCGGGATCGAGTGCCGAAGTCGGTTCATCGAACAGCATCACTTCGGGTTCCATAGCCAGTGCACGGGCAATCGCCACACGCTGCTGCTCGCCGCCGGACATATGTGCCGGATAGGCCTCCATACGGTGCGCCACGCCGACTTTGTTCAGGTAATGCTCGGCCTTTTCCCGGGCTTCTTTCTTGCCTATGCCCAGCACATGCACCGGCGCTTCCATGACGTTTTCAAGGGCGCTCATGTGCGACCACAGATTGAAGTGCTGAAACACCATCGACAACCGCGAACGCATGCGTTGCAACTGCTTGGGGTCGGCAGCCTTGAGGCCGCCGAGTTTGTTGGTCACCAACTTGAGTGGCTCGCCGTTGAGCACAATGTTGCCCGCGTTGGGCTGCTCCAGCAGGTTGATACAGCGTAAAAAGGTGCTTTTGCCCGAGCCGCTGGAGCCGATGATGCTGATCACGTCGCCGGCTTTTGCCTCCAGCGACACGCCCCTGAGCACTTCGTGGGTGCCGTAGCTTTTATGCAGATTCTGAATTTCAAGTTTGTACATGGTTTCAACTCTCTGGAGTCAGTCGCTGAGCAAGCGGCCTTGGCGAATAGGGGTGCTGCCGGCCACTTTGGCCAGCCACAAACCGGGCTGGGCAAAGCGCAGGCGTTCGCGGGCGTAGAGAATGCCGTCGGTACTGGCGCGCACCACGCTGTGCCGATCGTTCAGCGGATCAATCACTTCGAACAGGGGATCACCGACCTTTACCCGTGCCCCCAGCGGTTGCAGAAAACTCACCACGCCCGGGTGCGGCGCATAGGCGTACTGCGCACCGGCGAACGGCGTCGCTTCACAGCGGGAGGGTGGCGCAACCGGCCAGTCACCGCTGATCAGGCCTTGTTCGGCGAGATAGCCGAGAATGGCCTCAGCGCTGTCAAGGCATGGCTCGCTTTCGGTGTCGGCCATCCCGCGTAACTCGATGGTGGTGGCTACGCAGGCCAGCGGAATATTGGCGTGCGCAAAACGCTCGGCCAGTCGCAACCAGGGGATCGCGCAGGCTTCATCGAAGGCATTGCCTCCCGCAGCTTCGGCCAACAGCGCAACATCGGCGCCCAGGCGCGCGGCCAATGAGCCTAACCGTGGCCAGTTTTGCGGCATGCTGTAAAGCAGCATGACCGACTCGAAGTCGCAATGCAGATCCAGGACCACATCCGCGTCACAGGCATGCTGCATCAACAAACGGCGCAGACCCTCGAGTTCCGATGCCGGTGCCGGCAAGTCGCTGAGGACTTCGCCCATGGCGAGGCGGATCAGGGCAACGTTGGCGTCGGCATCGTCTGCCAGTTGACCTTCCAGACGTGCCGCCACCGCTTCGACCAGCTCCGGGAAGTCGCGATTGAAATTCTTGCCGCTGGAAAACTCAAAGCGACCTTGATGGGTGGCCTGGAACATCTGTGCGATACCGATCGGATTGGCCATCGGCACCAGTTCGATCACCCCGCTCAGGCGGCCTTGTTCTTCCAGTTCACGCAATCGGCGCTTGAGCTCAATGGCAACGCGCATTCCCGGCAGTTCGTCGGCATGCAGCGAGGCCTGGATATACGCCTTGCGTGGTCCACTGCCAAAACGAAACAGCGACAGCTGTCGTTCAGTGCCCAAGGCACTCCACGGCAAAAGGTATTGAATGTGCTTCATAAAACTCCTTAGTGCTTGCGCGGTGCCAGGTACGCCAACCAACGGCGCTCGGCCAGCTTGAACAGACGAACCAGGATGAAAGTCAGGACCAGGTAGATGAGGCCGGCCGTGATGAACGCCTCGAACGGCAGATAGAACCGCGAACTGACCGTACGCGCGGCGCCGGTGATATCCACCAGCGTGACGATCGACGCCAGGCTGGTGGTTTGCAGCATCATCAGCACTTCGTTGCTGTACTGCGGCAGTGCCCGGCGCAAGGCCGACGGCAGGAGAATGCGGCGGTACAGGGTCAAGCGCGACATGCCCATGGCCTTGGCGGCTTCGATCTCGCCGTGGGCCGTGGACTTCAGGCTGCCGGCGAGGAGTTCCGCGCTATAGGCACTGGTATTGATCGCAAACGCCAGGCAGGTACAAAACGTTGCACTGGACAGGTATGGCCAGAGCACGCTTTCGCGTACCACTGCGAACTGCGCCAACCCGTAATAGATCAGGAACAATTGCACCAGCATCGGGGTGCCGCGAATCACGTAGGTGTAAAGCCAGGCCGGGAAGTTGATCAGCGGGGATCGGGACACCCGCATCAGCGCCAACGGAATCGCCAGCACCAGACCAAACGCCAGTGAGATCAGCAGGACTTTGAGGGTGATCAGCACGCCATTGAAATACAGCGGCAGGTTTTCCCATATCAGGTTGTAGTCGAGAATCATGGGTCAGCTCCCCATCACAATTCGGCGGCTTTGATGCCGACCGAGTAGTGTTTTTCCAGATAGCGCAGCACCAGCAATGACAGGCTGGTCAGCATCAGATAAAGCGCCGCCACGGCGAGGAAAAACGTAAAGGGTTCATGGGTAGCGTCCGCTGCGTTCTTGGCCTTGAACATCATGTCCTGCAAACCGATCACCGAGATCAGCGCGGTGGATTTGGTCAGCACCAGCCAGTTGTTGGTGAACCCGGGAAGGGCAAAACGAATCATCTGCGGCACCGAAATCCGCCAGAACACCTGCGTGCCGCTCATGCCATACGCCGCGCCAGCCTCGGCCTGGCCCTTGGGAATCGCCATGAACGCGCCACGAAACGTCTCCGACAGGTAGGCACCAAAAATGAAGCCCATGGTGCAGACGCCGGCGATGAAGGGATTGATGTCGATGTAACGGGTGTAACCGAGCGCAAGGGCAATGCGGTTCACCAGGTCCTGACCGCCGTAGAAAATCAGCAGAATCAGTACCAGGTCGGGAATACCGCGAATCAGGGTCGTATAGCCTTCGCCCAGCATCGCCAGCCATTTGAGCGGCGACAAACGAAAGGCGGCACCGATCAGCCCCAGCGCAATCGCCAGGGACATGGAGGTCAGGGCCAGGTTTACGGTCAGCCAGGCGCCATCGAGAATGCTCGATCCGTAGCCGTGAAGCATGGTGAAGTTCCTCAAGCGAGCGCCGCAAGGAGGCGGCGCCACAGGGTTGCGGGCAGGCGTTTATTCGCCGTAGATATCGAAGGCGAAATACTTGGCCATCACTTGTTGGTACTTGCCATTGGCGCGGATGGCGTCAATCGCTGTGTTCAGGCGAGCGGTGTTCGCGCTGTCGCCTTTGCGCACCGCGATCCCGGCGCCTCGGCCGAAGTATTTCGGGTCATTGATGTCCGGTCCGACCAGTGCGAAACCCTGGCCCGCCGGCGTTTTGATAAAGCTCTCATCGGTGTTGACGATGTCGGCGAGCGTGGCGTCCAGGCGACCCGATGCCAGATCAAGGAAGGCTTCATTTTGTGAACCGTAGCGCACCACTTCGACCCCGGCTTTCTCCAGCTGCTCGGTGGCGAAACGGTCGTAGGTCGAGGAGCGTTGCACGCCGACTTTCTTGCCTTTGAGATCAACCAGCGGATCGTTCAGCACGTTACCGGCCTTCATCGCGAACTTGCCCGGCGTGTGGTAGTACTTTTTGCTGAAGTCGACCGACTTCATGCGGTCTTCAGTGATCGACATCGACGACAGCACCGCGTCAATCTTGCGCACTTTCAGCGACGGGATCATGCCGTCGAACTCTTGAATGACCCACTCACATTTGATCTTCATCTCTTCGCACAAGGCGTTGCCGATGTCGTAATCGAAACCACTGACGTTGCCCTCCGGTGTCTTGAAAGAGAAGGGCGGGTAGGCGGCTTCGATACCGATACGCAGGCTGCCTTCGTCGGCTTGGGCCAGGAAGCTGGCGGCGCACAGTGCCAGGGCACCTAGAAGTTCGGTCTTGTTCATATTGTTGACTCCTTGGGGGGCGTTCAGGGGTACAGGTACTGGCCGTCCGATCTGGCGAGGTGGATCTGTCCGGATGATTTTGTGTGGCTATAAATGACACGTATTATTTCATAAATCAATATTATGAAAAAAAACATATCAAAACGAGGCGTAGGGATTCGTGGATGAGCTGGAAAACCGCATTGACGCAGAGGACAAGTACAACAGGCTATTGAGGGCTGCGGGCGCCTGCTGTAAACGTCATCGTCCGCAGGTTCGCTTCAATCACTTCCAGGTGCGGTACGCCTACAGGTGGCGCAGGCAATGCAAATCAACACCAGCGTCAATGCCACCGCAAAGGTCATGCGCATTCCACTGGCCACGGCTTCCGGCCGCGCCTTGGTGATATCGGCCGTCGCCGAGGCGAAGGCGAACACCGCGCCCATCGCGGAGGCGCCGGTGATGAGCCCCAGGTTGCGCGACAGGTTGAGCAGGCCCGAGACGACGCCTCGTTGCTCAGGCTGAACATTCGCCATCACCACTGTGTTGTTGGCGGTCTGGAACAGGGCATAGCCGAGGGTGACGACGACCATGGGTGCTATGTAGCCGCCGATGCCGAACGTTTCCGGCAGTACCGCTAATGTCAGGCAGCCGGCGGTCATGGCGAGGAGCCCGACGAGTGTCATGCGCCGGGCGCCCACTCGGTCGGCAATACGACCTGCGGGCACACCGGTCAGCGCCGCGACAAACGGCCCGACTGACAAGACAATGCCCACCAGAACGGCATCGAGCCCGAGCCCATGGGAAAGATAGAAGGGGCCGACCACCAGTGTCGCCATCATCACCGTCGCAACAAGTGTGCTCATGGCCAGGCTCGCGCTCAGCACCGGGTCGCGAAACATCGCCATGCGAATCAACGGCGACGCGACGCGCCCTTCGGTGAAAATGAAAAGGCCGACGCCCAGAAACGCCGCGCCCAGCAGCGCAACATTCAACGCCCCGAAACTGCCGCGCCCGACAGTCATGGCCAGCGCATACGCCGCGAGCGTCAACGCCAGCAGCAGCGTGCCCAGCCCGTCGAAGCCGGCACGATCGGTCTTGGGCTTTTGGTTATCTGCGGGCAAATAGCGACGCGCGAGCACCCACGTCAACAGACCCAGAGGTACGGTGATCAAAAAGATCATCCGCCAGCCGAATCCGCTGATCAGCATGCCGCCGAGCGATGGCCCCATCGCGGTGCCAATCGCCGACATTGTCCCCAGCAAACCCATGGCGCTGCCGGTTTTCTCCTTTGTCACCGTCTCGCCGACAAACGCCAGGGTGAGCGCCATCATGATTGCCGCGCCGAGCCCTTGCAGCGCCCGGGCCGCAATCAATAGTTCGAGGGTGGGCGCGAAACCGCAAAGCGCTGAAGCCAGCGTAAATACGCCGATCCCGGTTAATAGCAGTCGACGACGGCCCGTCAGGTCGCCGAGCCGACCGACGCTGACAATCAGGGTGGTAATGGCGAGCAGATACGCCAGCACAATCCACTGCACGTTCTGGAAGGAGGCGTGAAAGACCTGGGCCAAGGTCGGCAAACCCACATTGGCGATGCTGGTGCCGAGTGCGGACAGCAACATCGATAACGCAAGGCTGGCCAGCGCCCACCGTACCGAAGGAATCGCTGGCGCGCTGTCCATTAGAGCAATCGTTGGTTTCATCGTGTCCCTCTTTTCTGGCAACCCCCGAAGCGGAGCTATCAGAAATCTACCCCCAGGCCTAACATGGCGGAAGACGCACCACTCACACTCTATTCGTGCGTCAAACGCCCTATCAAAATACTGCGAGTGCGCGATGTCCATTCCTGATCTCAACTTGCTGGTCACCCTTGATGTGCTGCTCGCCGAAGGCAGCGTGGCCCGTGCCGCCAGGCGCTTGCGGCTGAGTCCGTCGGCGATGAGCCGGGCACTCGCGCGGTTGCGTGAGACGACGGGAGATCCGCTGCTGGTCAGAGCCGGGCGAGGCCTTGTGCCGACCCCCCGAGCGCTCGGACTTCGCGAGCGGGTCAGCCAGTTGGTGCAGGACGCAGAAGCGGTTCTGCGCCCCGCTGAACAGCCTGACCTCACACAGTTGGTGCGCACCTTTACCCTGCGTACCAGTGAAGGCTTCGTCGAGAATTTCGGTGCGGCGCTCATTGCTCGAATCAACGAGCAAGCGCCGGGTGTGCGGCTGCGCTTCATGCACAAGCCTGACAAGGACAGCACCGCACTGCGTGACGGGACGGTCGACCTGGAAACGGGGGTCGTGGGCAAGGCTGCTGGCCCGGAATTGCGCACGCAGGGCTTGTTCCGCGACCGCTTCGTCGGCGTGGTGCGAAGCGGCCACCCGCTGAGCCAGGGCGAGATCACGCCTGCCCGTTATGCGGCAGGCAGTCACATCAGCGTCTCTCGGCGGGGGCTCGACAAGGGGCCTGTCGATGAAGCGCTTGAAGCGATTGAGTTGACGCGGGACATCGTGACCATTGTTGCCGGCTTTTCAACAGCGCTTGCGCTCGCCCGGGCTACCGACCTGATCGCCAGCGTGCCCGAGCGCCATACTGAGAGCCTGCGGGCAGGAATGCACAGCTTTGCGCTGCCGTTTTCCTTGCCGATGTTCACGGTGGCGATGCTGTGGCACCCGAGGCTGGATGCAGATCCCGCCCATCAATGGTTGCGCGGTTGTCTACGTGATGTTTGTTCTGAGAAGAGCACTCGGTTTTAAAGTGGTATAAAGCCTCTCTGTATATTTATTCAGTAAGTGTAAAGTATGAGTAACACTGGAATGTATGTTTGTATGTGATCTGAGTTAGCAATAAGTGATTTGGTTATAAAAAAAATTTGAACTTCTTGGGGGTCGCAAGGTATTGGCAAGTTCTATGTTTTTTTTCTGCAAGTAATCGTGTATGGCGTAAAGCAATTAAAAGGCCAGTATTTTAGCTGCTGTAGTTGCTGAATTTAGTTTCATATGACTATGAAGTATAAGGAAAATAACTGATTTATTGGTGTTGTGATAATGTGTTCTGACTCAGCATTCATTCAGTCGATATGTTGCGTTCGTCGTATAAAAAAATTACATCAAAATAAGGGGTGCAATTTCCCGTCGTAGTGCTAGGGTTCTTATTCGAATAAATACACAGTCTGTCTATAGGGGTGAGACTCATGACAACTTCAAGTCCCCGGATTGCGATACTTGGTAGTAAAGTTCCATCCTTGAATCTTCCGGAGCTTGAATACTTTGCCGATCTCGGCAGCTTGTTAGCCGCCGCCGCGTCGGATGTAGTGCTGCTTGACATGCCAGCAGCTTATGCAGGGCGAGTCCTTCAAAAACTGCGCTCGATTCCCGCGTATCGGTACGCCCTCATCTATTGCTGCCGCGATCAGAATGGCTGGTGTGAGGCTTTGGGTGACGGTGCGTGCCCTCTTGATTCCAATGAAATAAAAACCCTCTGGGGTATCTGGCAAGAACGCTTCAAGCTGTTCAAGCAGGCGGCCGCCCCCGAGCGTTTTGAAAGCCGGGTGCTCACCTGGTTGTGGTTGCGCGACAACGCCTATGTCTATGCCCTGCGAGACCCGGAAGTGCCTCAGCATTATCGTTATCCGTTGCTGGACGCCCTGGCGGATAACGAGCAAATCAACCCGTTTGTCTGGCTTGGTTTGATGGTGCAGCAGGACTGGCTGGATGAGGGGGTGCTGGTTGATCGCGTTCGCCTCTGTTCAAACTGCGGTTCGGGCCGGCTCAATTACGTCGATGTGTGTGCCGAATGTCAGGCCCTGGACATTTCCCGGCAGCCTTCGCTGCACTGCTTTACCTGTGGTCATGTGGGGCCGCAGGAATCGTTTCTCAAAGACGGCGTGTTGCTGTGTCCCAACTGTTTGAACCGGTTGCGCCATATCGGGACTGATTACGATCGTCCTATGGAGAACTATCGCTGCCGGTCATGCCAGGCGTTTTTTGTCGATGCCGACGTACAGGCACGCTGCCTGGACTGCGGCTTGTCCCACGCGCCCGACAAGTTGCGAGTACGCGAAGTCAGGGATTTCCGTTTGGCCGAGGCAGGACGTTTTCGTTGTCGCCAGGAGTTCGGTGAGCGATCGATTCAGCACTTCGGTCGACTCAATCTATTAGGCGGCAAGGATTTTTATGATCTTCTGAGCTGGCAGATCCAGCTGGTACGACGCTACCCGGAGCCAGCCTTCTCACTGATCGGCCTACGCTTCTTCAACCTGACCAGTACCTTGGCTCGTCTCGGTGAACACCGCGGCCATGCCTTCATCGATAGCCTGACCGATCGCATGAAGGAAACCGTCAGGGACACGGACCGCTGTTCTCGAAGCACAGAAGAGTTCTTCTGGATCATGCTTCCGCATACCGATCGCAAGGGACTGGAATGCGTCAAACAACGTTTGAGCCGGGTCGCCGAGTTATTTTCCTCACCGGAGGTGAGTGATATTACCCTGCAGGTCGTCAGTATCACTGCGCCCGACGATCTTCGCGATCAGGAAAATGGTGAATTACTACTGGCCCGTCTCGCCAGTGAGTTGGTGTGAAACGCCATGAACCCTTTAATGGAACAACTCTACACCGCCATCGGCGGATTTGCCGGGCCGGATGGTCTGAGCCGGTTGTTTTATATACTTTTTCCGTCGTTCATAATCTTTGAATTACCCATGCTGATCATCGTGATGCTGGGTGTGTTGCGCTGGTTTGCACGCCGTCGCACCGCTGTGCCAACAATCAGTCTGTATCGGCCCAGAGTCTCTTGCATCATCACCTGTTACAGCGAAGGGATGGATGTACAGACCACGCTGTTAAGCCTGTGCGAACAGACATACCCGGGGCACATCGAGATGATCCCGGTAGTGGACGGGGCCACGATAAATCAGCCGACGCTCAGCGCCGTTCGCAGTTTTAACGTGGACCCGCAGTTGTACCCCAGGCGTCATTTGCGCCCGATCGCCAAATGGCAGCGGGGCGGGCGGGTATCGTCGTTGAATGCCGGCCTGTCGCTTGCCACGGGTGAAATCGTGATGGCACTCGATGGTGATACGTCCTTCGACAACAATATGGTCAGCGCCATCGTGCGGCATTTCGAGGACCCCTCGGTGCCGGCGGTCGCCGGTAGTCTGCGGGTGCGCAATGTCTGGTCCTCCTGGGTGACTGCGATGCAGGCTTTGGAATACCTGTTGTCGATCCATATGTCGAAAATCGGGCTGGCCGAGTGGAACCTGGTCAATAACGTCTCGGGAGCATTTGGGGCATTTCGCCGTAGTTTCCTGGTGAAAATCGGTGGCTGGAACACTCACACCGCGGAAGACCTGGACCTGACGCTGCGGATCAAAAGTTACTTCAAACGCCACAACCTGAAGATTCCTTTCGAGCCGGAAGCTATCGGGCATACCGATGCACCGGCGACGCTCAGTCAGTTTCTGATGCAACGCCTGCGGTGGGATGGCGATTTGTTTTTTCTGTACGTCAGAAAGCACAACCGCAACATCAACCCCGATTTACTGGGCTGGCCAACCTTTCTGATGATCCTGGTCACGGGCTTCTTTTTTCAGTTGGTACTGCCCTTCATCATCTTCAGTTACACGTTGTTGGCGCTATTTATTCTGCCGGGCACCACGTTGTTGTTCCTGTTTGTCCTGATTTACATGCTGTACCTGATCATCACTATGGTGTTGTTCGGCGCCATGTTGATGATGGTGTCGGACCGACCTCGGGAGGACATGATCCTGGGATTATTGGTGCCATTTTTCCCGCTGTTCATGCTGGTGCTGCGGTGCTGGAGCGCAGTGGCCATGCTCAATGAAATATTTCGTCGGGGCCATGAAGAAAGCTCGATGGCGCCCTGGTGGGTGCTCAAACGCGCCACGAGGTTTTGATATGCGTTCAATACTGCTGGCCCTGTCGCTGGCGATACCCGCTGCGATGCTGATCGCGCAACCTTTGGCGGCGGCGCAATCGGGCAAATGGTCCCAGGCCAGTTATGTCTGGGACAGCGAAGCGTTGCTCGATCCCGGCCAGCGGGCCGCGGAACTGGCGGCACTGCGTAAAGCCGGGATGGACAAGATTTACCTTGGCCTCAAGGCCACCCAGTTAAGTGACCTGGTCACGACGCGTCAACAGCTTGGGCAATTGCTGCAGGAAGCAGCCGGTCAGGGACTGCAAGTGAGCCTGTTGCTCGGCGATTCGGCCTGGATCGAGCCGCAAGAGCGCGATCAGCTCACCCGTCTATTGGCGAAACTCAAAGGCCTTCCCTTCGTCAGTCTGCACCTGGACCTGGAGGTCGAGCAGTTGGGCGTACCCGTTCCGGATCAGAACTTGCAGAACTGGCTCGACACTTTGCGTATGGCCTCCCGAGAGAGCCCGTGGCCAGTGGAGATTTCCAGCCATCATCGCTGGTTCGCCGAGGCCAAACCCGGACAAACCTGTGTGCCCTGTGCGCTTCCCGGCGCAGGTGTGCACCAGGTCAGCCTGATGATTTACACCCGCAACCCGAAAAACAGCGCACGAATGGCAGAGCAGATCGCCAAACGTTGGCCTGATCTGCAATTTCGCCTGGCGCAAAGCGCCGAGCCGCAATTGGATGCCACCGAATCTTGGGCCGGCGCGTCGACTGAGCAGTTGCAACGCCAGAACAGTGCCTGGCGCGAACAGCTGCAACCACAAGGGATTGCCGGCATCGACTGGCAAGCCTGGCGAGATTTTCCAAAACGGTGAGCCGTGATGAAGATTCGTTTCGATAGTCGCAAAGAACTCAACCCGACTCAGGAGCAGGGCTTGAGTGTGCTCTACGCTCCGGGCAAGCGCATGGCGTTTCGCGTGCGTTGGTACTTGATCCTGCTGCTGGTCGCGAGCCCGTTGATATGGCTGGGTGGCAAGCTGGTCTACGGCATGCTGATGATCGACGCACCGGCGCAGCTGCGCCTGCCGATTCTTGAAGTGCGGGCGCGGGATGCCGGTCGGGTCGAGCAGCTTTTTGTGAAGGCCGGTGATCAGGTGCGGACCGATCAACCGTTGGTCAATCTCGACAATCCGGAATGGCGTGCCCGACTCGCGCAACTCGCAGTGCAGCCGGTGAGCAAGATGCCCGCCACCAATGCCGTTTTGAGTGGCAAGGAGCGTCAATTGCTCAAGACCCGAGTGGGCAGGGCGGGGGAGCGCGTGAGGACGCTTCAAGACCTTGTCTCACGAGGCGCCGTCTCTCCGGGTGAAGTGCTGGCAGCCGAATCCGAACGCGATGCCTTTCAAGCGGACTTGATGGCGTTCGAGCAGCGTGAGCAACAGGCTCATCAGTCACCCTTGAGCGTTGAACGAGATCTTGTTCAACAGCACGCCGAGCAGCAGTGGTTGAAAACGCGCCTCGACGCGTTGTCGGTCAAGGCGGCGCAGAGCGGGCGGATTGCGGAAGTGTTGGTGACGCCGGGCGAAAACGTCGGCGCCGGCACATTGTTAATGCGCCTCGAACGGGTGGAAGAGCCCCTGCTGTGGATTTATCTGGAACCGCTGAACATCAGCTATGCCTCTGTTGGCCAACCGTTGCGCGTTCGCATGCCCAATGGCGAGTGGCTGACTGCGCATGTCGTCCAGGCAGTGGACAGCGCCGGTCGCACGCCGACGGTGTTGCGAGGGCCGTTCGCTGCCAGCGAGATGGGCCTGCAGGTCGCCGCCCAGTTTGACCAACCCCTGACGCAGCGCTGGAGAATCGATCAACTGCCATTGAGTGTTCGCTTTCCCACTGACTGGCAGCAAATGTTCAGTGACGGTCATGATCTCATCCAGCGATTGGCGGACTTCGTAGCAACGGATCGAAACGTCGCCACCGCAGCGGAGAGTCGATAAGTCACGAGGGCTTTTGAATCAGTGATTAAAAAGTCTTGACGAAATGGCGGACGAACGGTCGTTGCGCTGAGCCTGTTCAGTGTCCAGCAAATGCTCAGCCAGTACATCGTTCAAAAAACGAAACTGATCATTGAGCCCGACGACTTCATTGGTGAAGTGGTGGTCGGCTGCCGGTATCAGCATCGCTTCGAACGTGTCGTCGAACACCAGCGTCAACACTTTGCGAGACTCGAATGGCTGTGAGTAGTAATTGGTGCCGAATACCGCAAAGCTCACGGCCAGGCTGACAGTGTGGATCATGATGCGTGTTCCTCAGTCAGGACGAACCAGGAAAACACACTCAACGTGACGGCCGTCAGGGCCAGGCAGGTCAGGAGATGGATCAGCATGATTCGTCCCTCCAATACGGGGTTTCGTGTCGGGTTGAGATCGATCCTACGCTGACGGGTATTGAGCGAAAGGCATTCGCGGCGATGGTGAATATCGACGCCAATGATGGTTAGTTTTTTCGGTGTTCTTCAGGGCCTCATCGCGAGCAAGCTCGCTCCCACAATGGTCCGTGTTTGAATGCTGACTCCCTGTGGGAGCGAGCTTGCTCGCGATGCTCTTACGGTCCAGCACTATACTCAAGCATGAAACCCTCGATCTGATTTCAACCCGAGAGAACCGCGATCTTGAAGCTGCGTTCGCTGATCGTCGCCGTGCTGGTGGTGTTGGCGGGATGCGCCACGCCTGTGCGTGCCCCGGCGCCGCCGCCGGTGATCGTCTCCCAGAGCACTTGGCAGCAGGTGGATCGGGAGATTGTCGCCGCGTCGCAATCGGCCACCGAGCAGACAAAAATCTACGCGCACGGTGCCATGGATTACTGGCGAACGCGGGTCTATGAAATGACCGAAGAGAAGTTCATTCCTTGGTTCAGCAGTTATTGGACCCAGGAGTGGATGTCGATGAAAGTCAGCTGGTACACCATCAGCGCCAAGGGCGAGCAGGACGCCGCGGCCAAACGCCTGGCAGCCTATCTGCTGGAACAATACCGAGAGCGTGTATTGGCGCCGGTTGCGCTGGAGATCGATCCCGACGCGATTCTCGGCATGGCGACGGCGTTCTACGTGGACATTCTTCAGGAAGAACTACAGAAAATCTCCCAGCGCCACGGTGTGCCGATGGATCAGCTTAACGCGCGTATCCAGAAAGTTCCTGCGATTGCGCTCGGGCCGCCCCCTGCTCGCGACGCGTCGTTGTATCAAGTCGTGCACACCGCACCGCTGAATACATTGCCGGCCTATGCGGCGCTGATCGACAAGATCCACACGGCGGGCGGCGACAAAGGGGTCGCGTCGACAGACACCGCCATGGCACCGGTGGCCAAGCGTGCCAGCCAGCGGATGGAGGCCGAAATGGCCCCGCGGGGGGCGGCCAGCGCCGTGGCGGCGGCGGCGGGCAAACTCGTCGGGGGATTGATCACCGTGGGTGTTGCAGGGGTTCGCGCCATCATTGAGTCCAATGACCGGCCTGACAGTGAGAAGCTGATTCGCAGCAGTCTGGGCAATACGTTCGACAAGGCCTGGCTGAAGATGGTGCAAAACCCGACGACTGGCGTAATGGCTGGCACGTTATACATGGCGTCGCAGATCGAGGGGCATCTGGCGGGGAGCGTCGAACCGTCGGTCGGTGCGAACGCGGGAGCTGTCGATTTGAGCCCGACCGAATCGACTAACCCTCAGATTGATCCTCTACCCCCAACAGGAGAATGACCATGTCTTACGTTGATGGCTTTATCGCTGCCGTACCGACCGCCAACCGCGAACCCTTCAAGAAACACGCTGAAATCGCCGCTGCCATTTTCAAGGAAAACGGCGCCCTTAGCGTCACCGAGTGCTGGGGCGACGATGTGCCCGAAGGCAAAGTGACCTCGTTTCCCATGTCAGTGAAACGCAAGGAAGACGAAACGGTGGTGTTTGGCTGGATCATATGGCCAGACAAGGCCACCCGCGAGGCAGGCATGCAGAAAATGATGGCCGATCCACGGATGCAACCGGACGTCAATCCGATGCCGTTTGATGGCCAGCGCATGGTGTTCGGTGGTTTTAAAATGATCGTGCAAGCCTGAAACCAAACGTCAGGATCATTCCGGCGTCGGCGTGATCCTGCAACTCTTGCGATTGCGGATCTCATTGTCCGTCGGCCGCTCTTTGACGAACTCGAAGCGCGGCTCACCTTCGCTATAGTGAACCAGCCAGCCCCAGTCCAGTTCGGACTCATCCTGACCGGGTTTGGGTGGCACTGCCCACCACGGCTCTTTGCTGATGATCTCTCGCATGGCCCCGTCCCGTGTGTTCGGTTGGTTCAACTATAACGTGCATGTCAGGAGGTGCCAGGCGTGAGCGACGAAACCCATGAGCCGTCCAAACGGCTGTTTTTTGCGTTGAACTGCCCGCTCGAGCAGCGCAAGGCCGTTGCCCAATGGCGCAGCGCCCTTCAGCTTCGGAGCGGGCGCACGGTTCCCGCAGAAAATTTCCACCTGACCCTGATGTTTCTGGGCTCGGTTGGCGTGGCGCAGATCGCGGAAGTCTGCACGGCTGCCGCGAAGGTTCGAGTGCCGGGAGTGCCGTTGCAGGTGACGCTTGATCGGCTGGATGCCTGGCGCAGGGCCGGGGTGTTGGTGCTTGCCTCGGAGCAGGCGCCGGCGGAGTTGCTGCGGCTGGTGTATGCGCTGGAACAGGCGATGTTGCCGTTTGGGTTCGAGGAGTCATCCAAAGAGTTTCGGCCGCACCTGACGTTGATGCGTGACTACCGGGTGCCAGTCCCGGAATCGGCTACGCCCCCCGAGTTTGTCCTGCGCGTCGATCACTTTACCTTGTACGAATCCCATAAGGGCCGTTATCGGGCGCTGGCCGAGTGGCCATTGGTTCCATCATAAAAAAAGCGCCCGAGGAGGGCGCCCAAATTCACCTTGACCGAGGAAGCCAGGTGAGGCCGTTCTTGAGAGAGGTGCAGCGGTGGTAAGGCGCTGCGAGAACGGAAAACAGGTAAAACCACATGGTTTGTGTAAGGCCCGTATTCCTGTAGGAGCAAGGCTTGCCCGCGAAAGCGGTGTGTCAGTCACCCTCTATGTTTAATGTGACGGACCCTTCGCGGGCAAGCCTCGCTCCTACAGGGGCAGGTGTAATTACTTACCGAGTTTCACCCGGGTCCAGCCGCGCGTCATCACTCGCTGAACACCAATCGGCATATCAGGAATGGCATACAACGTCGCCATCACTTCCTGCGATGGATACGACCCCGGGTCATCCCGGATCGACTCATCCACCAACGGTGTCGCCGCTGCGTTGGCGTTGCTGTAGCCGATGTTGTTGGTGATCTCGGCAATGATGTCCGGGCGCATCAGGAAGTTCATGAACAGGTACGCGTTCTCGACGTTCGCCGCGTCCCGCGGGATCGCGACCATGTCATAAAAACTGCCCGCGCCTTCCTTTGGAATGCTGTAGTCGATCTTCACGGTGTCGCCGGCTTCTTTGGCGCGAGCCTTGGCCTGCAGCACGTCGCCGGAATAACCGACCGCCACGCAGATGTTGCCGTTGGCCAGGTCAGAGATGTACTTCGACGAATGGAAGTACGCCACCGACGGCCGAATCTTCATGAACAGCGCTTCAGCTTCGGCGATTTGATCCTTGTCCCGGGAATTCACCGGGTAGCCCAGATAGTGCAGGGCGGCCGGGAGCATCTCAGTCGGGGAATCAAGGAAACTGATGCCGCACGCTTTGAGTTTTTCAGCGTTTTCCGGTTTGAACAGCAGGTCCCAGGAGTCGGTCGGTGCATTGCTGCCGAGCACTGCCTTGACCTTGTCCGGGTTGAAACCAATGCCGATCGAGCCCCACATGTACGGGAAGGCGTGACCGTTACCCGGGTCGCTGGCGGCAGCGTTTTTCAGCAGGACCGGGTTGAGGTTCTTCCAGTTGGGCAGCTTCGACTTGTCCAGTTCCTGATAGACGCCAGCCTTGATCTGCTTGGCCAGAAAACTGTTGGACGGCACGACTATGTCATAGCCGGATTTACCCGCGAGCAGCCGTGCTTCAAGGGTTTCGTTACTGTCGAACACATCGTAGGTCACACTGATGCCCGTCTCGTCCTCGAACTTCTTGACGGTGTCCGGGGCGATGTAGTCCGACCAGTTGTAGACGCGCAGTACCTTGTCATTGGCCTGGGCGCCGGTAGCCATGGCGCCCAATAAGGACAGTGTCAGCAGAGTCCTGCCAAACATTTTCATCGGTACAACTCCATTTCTCTTTTTATTCAAAATCACACCGCAGCCATGCAGTGAACACAAATCCTGTGGAGAGGAGGGCAAGCCCCCTCGCCACAGGTATTAGGCACGACGGCATTAGGCCGTCGCTTCCACCATTTGCTTTTTCGGTTGTTGCCAGGATTCGCTGGCGGTCTGGTCCATCGCTTCCTGGATGGCACGTTTGCGGGTGGCCTCGGCGCGGCGGCTGAAGAACCAGACCATGAAGGTCACAATCGATACGGCCAACAGAATCAGGCTGGCCACGGCGTTGATTTCCGGTTTCACGCCCAGACGCACCGCCGAGAACACTTCCATCGGCAAGGTCGTCGAACCCGGGCCGGAGACGAAGCTCGCCAACACCAGGTCATCCAGCGACAGGGCAAACGACATCATGCCGCCAGCCGCCAGTGACGGCGCGATCATCGGGATGGTGATCAGGAAAAACACCTTGAGCGGCTTCGCCCCGAGGTCCATGGCCGCTTCTTCGATGGACAGGTCCAGCTCACGCAAGCGCGCCGACACCACCACCGCCACATACGCCGCACAGAACGTGGTGTGGGCGATCCAGATGGTGACGATGCCCCGCTCCTGTGGCCAACCGATCAACTGCGCCATCGCCACGAACAGCAGCAACAGCGACAGACCGGTGATCACTTCAGGCATCACCAACGGCGCGGTCACCAGGCCACCGAACAACGTACGGCCCTTGAAGCGCGTCACGCGGGTCAGCACAAACGCCGCCAACGTCCCCAACGCTACCGCCGCCACCGCGGTGTAGCAGGCGATTTCCAGCGAGCGCACCACCGAGCCCATCAGTTGGGTGTTGTCGAGCAAGCCGACGTACCACTTCACCGACCAGCCGCCCCACACCGTCACCAGCTTGGAGGCGTTGAACGAGTAGATCACCAGAATCAGCATCGGCATGTAGATAAACGACAGGCCGAGCACCAGCATCAACTTTGAAAAACCGAAACGTTTCATCCCCGTGCCTCCATCTCTTTGGCCTGGCTGCGGTTGAACAGCAGAATCGGCACAATCAGGATCAACAACATCACCACCGCCAAGGCAGACGCCACCGGCCAGTCGCGGTTGTTGAAGAACTCTTGCCACAGCACACGACCGATCATCAGGGTTTCCGGGCCGCCCAACAGTTCCGGAATCACGAACTCACCGACCACCGGAATGAACACCAGCATGCAGCCGGCGATGATCCCGTTCTTGGCCAGAGGCACGGTGATTTTCCAGAAGTTGTTGAAGTTGCTCGAGCCCAGGTCAGACGCGGCTTCCAGCAGGCTGCCATCGTGCTTGACCAGGTTGGCGTACAGTGGCAACACCATGAACGGCAAGTAGGCATAAACCACGCCGATGTACACGGCGGTGTTGGTGTTGAGGATCTCGATCGGATGATCGGTCAGCCCGGTCCACATCAAAAACGCGTTGAGCAAACCGTTGTTGCTGAGGATGCCCATCCACGCGTAAACGCGGATCAGGATGGCGGTCCAGGTTGGCATCATGATCAGCAGCATCAGGACGTTTTGCGTTTCTTTGTTGGCCTTGGTAATGGCGTAGGCCATCGGGAAGCCAATCACCAGGCACATCAGCGTGCTGAACAGTGCGACCTTCAGCGAGCCGAGGTAGGCCGAGATGTACAGCTCATCGTCGGTCAGCAACAGGTAGTTGCCGACGTTCAGAAACAGCTGAAATTTTTGCTCGGCGTAGGTGTAAATCTCTGAGTAGGGAGGAATGGCCAGCGCGGCTTCCGAGAAGCTGATCTTCATCACCAGAAAGAACGGCAACAGGAAAAACAGGCACAGCCACAGGAAAGGAATCCCGATGACGAGCTTTCGACCACTCGGCATCAGCCGCATAAACTGCTGATTGAGTGTTTTCATGAGCGCAGTACCACGCCGCTGTCGTCTTCCCACCACACGTAGACTTTGTCGTCCCAGGTCGGGCGTGCGCCACGGCGTTCGGCGTTGGCCATGAACGACTGGACGATTTTGCCGCCAGGCAATTCCACGTAGAACACCGAATGACCGCCAAGGTAGGCGATGTCATGCACTTTGCCTTGGGACCAGTTGTAGCGGGTGTCCGGTTTGGTAGTGCTGACCAGCATTTTTTCCGGGCGGATCGCGTAGGTGATCGACTTGTCCTGCACCGAGGTGCTGACACCGTGACCGACGTAAATCTTCTGTTCCAGGTCCGGGCTGTGAATGATCGCGTGACCTTCAAGGTCTTCCACAACCGTGCCGTCGAAGGAGTTCACGTTGCCGATGAATTCGCACACCATGCGGCTGACCGGTGCTTCATAAATGTCGACCGGGCTGCCGATCTGGGCGATCCAGCCCAGGTGCATGATCGCAATACGCTCGGCCATGGTCATGGCCTCTTCCTGGTCGTGGGTCACCATCACACACGTCACGCCGACGCGCTCGATGATCTGCACCAGCTCCAGTTGCATCTGCGAACGCAGCTTTTTATCCAGGGCACCCATCGGTTCGTCGAGCAGCAGCAGCTTCGGACGTTTGGCCAGGGAGCGAGCCAGTGCCACACGCTGACGCTGACCACCGGACAACTGATGCGGCTTGCGCTTGGCGTACTGGGTCATGTGCACCAGGCGCAGCATTTCTTCAACGCGGGCGTCGATTTCACTGTTGGACAAACGATCCTGCTTCAGGCCAAAGGCGATGTTCTGTGCCACGGTCATGTGCGGGAACAAGGCGTACGACTGGAACATCATGTTGATTGGCCGCTCGTAGGGCGGCATGTCGGTGATGTCCACGCCGTCGAGCAGAATCCGGCCTTCGGTCGGGCGTTCGAAGCCTGCGAGCATGCGCAGCAGGGTCGATTTACCCGAGCCGGAACCGCCGAGCAAGGCGAAGATTTCGCCTTGATGGATCTCAAGCGAGACATCATCCACAGCGGTGGTTTCGTCGAATTTCTTGGTGACACGGTCGACTTTCACCAACACCTTTTTCGATGTCTGGTGACCTTCTAAAGCCTTCCTGTAAATGCTGGAGGCGTTTGCCATGTGAAACTCCCAACAGGTTTCAGTCGTCGGGCCAACGCGGCCTGACTTAATAGTTGATTGCAAGCCCGGGGCGGTCATTCGATCGCGATCCCTGTAGGAGCGAGGCTTGCCCGCGAAGACGGAGTGTCAGTCGACATCATTGTTGTCTGATACACCGCCTTCGCGGGCAAGCCTCGCTCCTACAAGGGGTCGCGCTCGCTTGACCATATCGCTCGGGCTTATTCGGCGCCGCCATCCTGGCTGCCTGGGTGGTACTTGTTGTTATCGCGGTGTGTCGTTGTCGTGAGGGATGGGCGCGCAAGGGCGCGCCCGTCTGGCTCACGGGGCAGTAAATTGAGTGTCAGTGTTTTACGTCAGCGCGTTTTACGCAGCGCGGCCCGTCGCCGGCATGCATCACCGAACGCCTGGAAAATACTCAAATAAGGAGGATTCGAAAGCACCTGCCATTCCGGGTGCCATTGCACGCCGACGGCGAACGTCGGGCTGTGGTCCACCGAAATCGCCTCGATCAAACCGTCTGGTGCAACCGCTTCGGCACGCAGGCCTGGCGCGAGGCGGTCGATGCCTTGGCTGTGAATCGAATTGACCATGAACTCGGCAGGCAACTCCAGCGCCTGGAACACACCGCCCGGCTGCACAATCACCGCATGCGCCGGTGCGTATTGCACCGCCAGCTCCGGGCTGTCCGCTTCGCGGTGATCCAGCATGCCCGGCAGTTCATGCACCTTCTGATGCAAGCTGCCACCGAACGCCACGTTCATTTCCTGAAAGCCGCGGCAGATACCGAGCACCGGAACGCCCGCCGCAATGGCTGCACGCAATAAAGGAAGGGTCGTGGCGTCCCGCGCCGGATCGTGATCCGTACCGGGAGCGCTGGCCGGGCCTTGATAGTGGAAAGGTTCCACATTCGATGGCGAGCCGGTCAGCATCAGACCGTCGAGCTGCGCGAGCAGATCATCGATTTCGGTCAGTTCGCCTAAGGAAGGAATGACGACGGGCAGCCCCAAAGCCGCGACGCTGACAGCACGCAAGTACTTGTCGCCGCTGATGTGGTAGGGGTGCAGGCCAATCTGTTTGACGCACGCTGTAACGCCGATCAATGGCTTGAGTGCCATTTTTATCACCTCGAAGTTTCACACTTGAACGAGCTTTTCCGGAGCTTAGCCTTGTTGATTTTAATTAACAACTCTCATGTAAAAAATTCTAAACGCCATACGTCCGAAGCTCAGTATTTACGCGGTTCTCAAGACTGATCTGGCACTCTCGTGCCCAAAAGAGGCCCGAAAATAAAGGTTGAAAGGTCAGGTGTTCGCTATTGACTTCACTTTGCCTTTCGGATTGACTGGGCTCGTGAAAGGGTAGTGAACATAATAATTAACAGCTAATAGGTGCATCATGTCGGTCCCTCTGCGTGCCGTTCAACTCAACGAAGCAAACGCATTCCTTAAGAAATATCCTGAGGTTTTGTACGTCGACCTTCTGATTGCGGATATGAACGGTGTGGTGCGCGGCAAGCGCATCGAGCGCACCAGTCTTCATAAGGTTTACGAATCAGGCATTAACCTCCCGGCGTCACTGTTTGCTCTGGACATCAACGGCTCTACGGTGGAAAGCACCGGCCTGGGTCTGGACATCGGCGACTCGGATCGAATCTGCTTCCCCATCCCTAATACCCTCAGCATCGAGCCATGGCAGAAGCGCCCAACCGCGCAACTGTTAATGACCATGCACGAACTCGAAGGCCAGCCGTTCTTCGCCGACCCTCGCGAAGTGCTGCGTCAGGTTGTGAGCAAGTTCGATGACATGGGCCTGACCATCTGCGCTGCGTTCGAACTCGAGTTCTATCTGATCGACCAGGACAACGTGAACGGTCGTCCGCAATCGCCACGCTCGCCGGTCTCCGGCAAACGTCCGATATCGACTCAGGTGTATTTGATCGACGACCTCGACGAATACGTCGATTGCCTGCAAGACATCCTCGAAGGCGCGAAAGAGCAGGGCATTCCTGCCGACGCCATCGTCAAGGAAAGCGCCCCGGCGCAGTTCGAAGTGAACCTGCATCACGTCAATGACCCGATCAAGGCCTGCGACTACGCGGTGTTGCTCAAGCGTCTGGTGAAGAACATCGCCTACGACCACGAGATGGACACCACGTTTATGGCCAAGCCGTATCCGGGCCAGGCGGGCAACGGTTTGCACGTGCACATTTCGATTCTCGACAAAGAAGGCAACAACATCTTTGCCAGCGAGGATCCCGAGCAGAACGCCGCGCTGCGACACGCGATCGGCGGTGTGCTCGAGACCCTGCCGGCGCAGATGGCTTTCCTCTGCCCGAACGTCAACTCGTACCGTCGTTTCGGCGCACAGTTCTACGTGCCGAACTCGCCGAGCTGGGGCATCGACAACCGTACCGTTGCAGTACGTGTGCCGACCGGTTCTGCCGACTCGGTGCGCATCGAGCACCGCGTTGCCGGCGCCGACGCTAACCCGTACTTGTTGATGGCATCGGTCCTGGCCGGTATTCACCACGGCCTGACCAACGAAATCGAGCCGGGTGCACCGGTTGAAGGTAACAGCTACGAGCAGAACGAGCAGAGCCTGCCGAACAACCTGCGCGATGCACTGCGCGAGCTGGACGACAGCGAAGTCATGGCCCGTTACATCGACCCGCTGTACATCGACGTGTTCGTGGCGTGCAAGGAAAGCGAGCTGGCCGAGTTCGAGAACTCCATCTCGGACCTTGAGTACAACTGGTACTTGCACACGGTTTGATGAGCTGAGCGGTGGGGCAATTATTTTCGATTTGAATCTGATGGCCCCTTCGCGAGCAAGCTTCGCTCCTACGGGGATGATGTGGCGGGCACAAAGAGTGTGCACACCTCATACCTGTAGGAGCGAGGCTTGCCCGCGAAGACGGCAGCACAATCAACGATCAACGATGCAATCGCCTGACACGCCAACTTCCATCGATCAACTATTCCTCTGCGTCGAGTCACAACAATGACAAACACTCGCAGCGACTGGGAACAACGCTTCCAGTCCCTAACACTTGAAGGCCGTGCATTCATCGACGGCCAATACTGTTGCGCACTCAGTGGCGACACTTTTGAGTGCATCAGCCCGGTCGACGGTCGCTTCCTGGCCAACGTCGCCAGCACCGACGAAGCTGACGCCAATGCGGCCGTCGCCGTCGCGCGTCGCACCTTCGACTCCGGCATCTGGGCCAATTTGGCCCCGGCCGAGCGCAAGCGCATCCTGATTCGCTTTGCCGACCTGATCCTGGCCAACCAGGAAGAACTCGCCCTGCTCGAAACCCTCGACATGGGCAAGCCGATCAACGACTCGATGAACATCGACATCCCGGCGACCGCCAACGCGATCCGCTGGAGCGCCGAAGCCATCGACAAGATCTATGATGAAGTCGCCGCCACACCACACGACCAGCTCGGCCTCATCACCCGCGAACCGGCGGGTGTCGTTGCTGCCATCGTGCCGTGGAACTTCCCGCTGATCATGGCCAGCTGGAAATTCGCCCCGGCCCTGGCCGCCGGCAACTCGTTCATCCTCAAGCCCTCGGAAAAATCGCCACTGACCGCGATCCGCATCGCGCAACTGGCGCTGGATGCGGGCATACCGAAAGGCGTGTTCAACGTCCTGCCGGGCTTCGGCCACACCGTCGGCAAGGCGCTGGCGTTGCACATGGACGTCGACGTACTGGCCTTCACCGGCTCGACCGCGATTGCCAAGCAACTGCTGATCTACGCCGGGCAAAGCAACATGAAACGCGTCTGGCTCGAAGCGGGCGGCAAGAGCCCGAACGTAGTGTTCGCCGATGCGCCGGATTTGCGCGCGGCAGCACAAGCGGCGGCGGGTGCTATCGCCTTCAACCAGGGCGAAGTCTGCACCGCGGGTTCACGCTTGTTGGTCGAGCGTTCGATTCGCGAGCAGTTCATTCCGCTGCTGGTGGAAGCGTTGCAAGCCTGGAAGCCGGGGCATGCCCTTGATCCGGCCACCACCGTTGGCGCCGTCGTCGATCAGCGGCAACTGGACAACGTGCTGCGCTACATCCAGATCGGTAAAGACCAGGGTGCGCAGTTGATCGCGGGCGGCAGTCGCACCCTCCAAGACACGGGTGGCCTGTACGTGGAACCGGCGATTTTCGATGGCGTGACCAACGCCATGACCATCGCCCGTGAAGAAATCTTCGGCCCGGTGCTGTCGCTGATCACCTTCGACACTGCTGAAGAAGCGCTGGCCATCGCCAACGACAGCATCTTCGGCCTGGCCGCCGGTGTCTGGACCAGCAACCTGAGCAAGGCCCACACCTTCGCTCGCGGTTTGCGTGCCGGCAGCGTCTGGGTCAACCAGTACGACGGCGGCGACATGACCGCGCCGTTCGGCGGGTACAAGCAGTCGGGTAACGGTCGGGACAAATCGCTGCACGCGTTCGACAAATACACCGAACTCAAAGCGACCTGGATCAAGCTCTAATACTTCTACAACGGCGGTCGCCGAATCGTATCGGCGGCCATCGGAGAAATCTATGAAACAAACGCATGTAAACAGCTACTACGCCGCCACCCGTCACTTCACCGGCGACTTTCCGGTGCTTGAAGAACTGGTGGAATGCGACGTCTGCGTGATCGGCGCCGGTTACACCGGTTTGTCCTCGGCCCTGTTCCTCGCCGAAGCGGGCTACAGCGTCACTGTGCTCGAAGCCGCCAAAGTCGGCTTCGGCGCCAGCGGTCGCAACGGCGGCCAACTGGTCAACTCCTACAGCCGCGACGTCGATGTCATTGAAGAGCGCTATGGCGACAAGACCGCCGAAGTTCTCGGCAGCATGATCTTCGAAGGCGCCGACATCATCCGTCAGCGCATACAACACTACGACATCCAGTGCGATTACCGCCCGGGTGGCATCTTCGCCGCGCTGAACAAAAAGCAACTCAAAGGCCTGGCCGAGCAGAAAAGCAGCTGGGAACGTTACGGCAACAAAAACCTGAAAATGCTCGACGCGGCTGACATCAAGCGCGAAGTCGGTTGCAACAACTACGTTGGCGGCCTGCTCGACATGCAGGGCGGCCACATCCACCCGCTGAACCTGGCCCTGGGCGAAGCCTCGGCCATCATCGGCCTGGGCGGCAAAATCTACGAGCAATCGGCCGCGGTGGAAATCACCTACGGCGAACCGATCACCGTGCGCACCGCCAAAGGCGTCGTCCGCGCCAAGTACCTGCTGATCGCCGGCAACGCCTACTTGCCGCAAGACCTCGACAACCGCGTCACGCGCAAAAGCATGCCGTGCGGCTCGCAAATCGTCGTCACCGAGCCATTGTCTGAAAAGGTTGCGCGCAGCCTGATCAAAAACAACTACTGCGTCGAAGACTGCAACTACCTGCTCGACTACTACCGCCTCACTGCCGACAACCGCCTGCTGTACGGTGGCGGCGTGGTCTATGGTGCGCGCGAGCCGGACGACATCGAACAACTGATCAAGCCGAAAATCCTCAAGACCTTCCCGCAACTGAAGGACGTGAAGATCGACTACCGCTGGACCGGCAACTTCCTGCTGACCATGTCCCGCATGCCGCAATTCGGCCGTATCGAGAAAAACGCCTACTACATGCAAGGCTACAGCGGCCACGGCGTCACTTGCTCGCACCTGGCCGGCAAACTGATCTCGGAAATGATCCGCGGCGACGCCGAACGCTTCGACGCCTTCGCCTCGCTCCCGCACATGCCGATGATCGGCGGCCGCACCTTCCAGGCCCCGCTCACCGCCATGGGCGCCGCGTACTACGCGCTGCGCGATCGTTTCGGGATCTAGGCAATCCAGTCGGCAACCAACCAAAACCTGGCTGCCACACAACCCCTGTAGTGGCGAGCTTGCCCGCGATGGTGCGCCAGTGAACGTTTCTGTAGCTGACACACCATGGCGAGCAAGCTCGCTCCTACAGCAACACGACCAAACGTGATTTAATACCCGCCTTTCAAATTTCCGGGACAGGGAAGCGGTATTTTCGCGGCCAAAAGTCGCCCGCCATCCACCCCCATAACCCTTAAGTTTTTTCTCGCATAAGGCTGTCATGGACACGGGCTCACGACTCAAATTAGTACGCGAAAGCTACAAACTCTCCCAGCGCGAGCTGGCACGGCGTAGCGGCGTCACCAATGCCACCATCTCCCTGATCGAACAGAATCGCGTCAGTCCCTCCGTCAGCTCCCTGAAAAAACTGCTCGAAAGCATCCCCATGTCCTTGGCGGACTTCTTCACCTTCGACCAACCGCCACGCGAGCATCAATACGTGTTCCGCGCCAATGAACAGCCGGATCTCGGCCGTCATGGGTTGCGGTTGTTGTTGATTGGCGCTTCGGTTCCGAGTCGGCAGATGCGCTTGTTGCGCGAGCAATACGCGCCGGGGGCGAGTTCGGGGGAGGAGCCGATTGTGCACTCGGAAGGGGAGGAGTGTGGGTTGGTTACGCGTGGCACGGTTGAGCTGACTGTGGATGGGCAGATTAGTGTGCTGAATGCCGGGGATGGGTATTACTTTCCGACGACGCTGCCGCATCGGTTTCGGAATATTGGGGCGGATGAGGCGGAAATCATCAGCGCTAACACCCCGGCCAACTTCTAATGTAAGCGGCCCACTGTAGGAGGGAGCCTGCTCCGGGCGGCGTTCCGACGATGGTCGTAAACGATACACGTGTCTACTGGCTAATCGCAGCGTTCGCTCTAATGTTGCTGATGGTGGGTGTCCCATCTTTCGCCGCCTTCCGTCGGAACTGTCAGCTTTGACAGGTTATGTTTTTCTATCTCTGTTTGTAACCTTTGTCCGGTCAGCCTTCTCACGGCTGCTTTCCGGAAAAGGAGTTTGGATATGTGGAACGCCATCAATGCAGATGAAATCAAAAAAGCCAAGGAAAATGTAGACCCTAAGTTGCCTTTGTCAGAAATTAGGGGTGTACACAGGGGCTCAAAGTCACCGATGAGCATTTGGAGCGTGGCCTGGAAATCTTTATTCCCGCAGATGAACGCTTCAAAAACGGCACCATTAGATTTCTCCTGCACGACACTCAGGGGCAGCTTGGATACAGTGAGGTAGTGCCTGGGGGAGGTGGAGAGATTAAAGTGTTTTGTCCCGCGGCAACATCTAGCAAGTTCAAAGACACCCAGTCCGAGCTTTGGTACTACCTGGACAAACATGCAAGTAGCCCTGAATACACTGCTTCGACGCGTAAGACCTATGAAATGGGCACGCAGCGTTGAACTACTTGCTGGGAGTAGGCCTGCTCGCCAACCTTTGGCAACAGGCACATTACAATCAATCAGTCTCCTTTCTTGAACGGTTAGAGTAGGAGCTGGACGCAAAAAAACCGCAGTCATGCGGTTTTTTTACGACTGAAATTTAGTTACTGCCCCTTGGGCGCCTCGAACCCACGCTGCTCAATCACCCGAAACACATCGCTCACATCCTGAAGCAGGATTTGGGCGTCGCTGTCGACGAGGAGGACGGGGTAGTCGGTGGCGAAATTGGAGGGTGTAGGACGACAGCACGGTTTTTGTAGCAGCTGGCGAAGCCTGCGTTCGGCTGTGTAGCAGTCACAGTATTGGAAGTCACTGTGTGTCAGTAAAAAAGGTGGCAGATCTATTTAGCAAGTAGATCTGTCACCGTTTTTCAGTTGGTATTTTAAATTTTCCATGCTTCTTTTTCTAAGTTGTTAAGTAGTTTCGACTTTATCGACATAAGACTCGAAGAACCAATCCGGGACTTCGTCAGTGCGAAATTCAAGGCTTATTCCATCTGTAATCTCCGCCAGAAGAACCGTACTGCCGCCGGAGTTATCGAAGATGTACGCCCGGTTGCTGACTGCAATGGCGTCTGGCAGAAGGCCCAGAGATTTGTGATACCGTTCGCTCACTTTTTCAGGTGCCACGGGATGTCCACCTTCGCGTACTCTGATTCCTACGCGGTCTATGTTGATGGCCGGGTTTTCAGTCGAAACGAAGTAAAGGTATGTCCGATAACCGCGAGCCTGCGCCTCTCCCATGAAGTCGACCTTGCTGCGATGTGACATCACCGTTTCGAAGGTAAAACTCACACCTTTTTCAAGCAGGCGCTGGCGAATGAAGTCCGATATCACGGAAGCCAGATAGGAATTGACCTCGACGTTTCTGTAATCAACTTTAGTACCCAGCAAACCAATTTGTTTGACTGTATCGCTGAGCTCTTTGTTTTTTATCAGATAGTGTTCGGCATGGAACGTGAGTAACTTGGACAGCGTAGTGGTCACTTCAAAGGTAGCCAAGTCGACGAACCCGCTAGCTTTTGCTTCCTTCTCAAGGTCATCGGCATTCACGTACATTTTGATAAGGGTGGGGTCAATTTCTCCCTTAATGGTGCTTTTTCCTGACCCGTTCGGCCCCGCAAATACCCGAAACCTAGGCACGATCACCAGCCGTTTGATCGTCGATACGGCGCACTGTGATCACCTCACCTACTTTGACTTTGCGGCGCGGCTTGGCTTTGGCTACAACGGTCTTGCTGCCATCAAGTGAGATCCTTACCAGATCGTCAGAGTCGACGCAAAGTACGCTATCGCTCACTAACAATGCGCGAGCGTAAGCAGCCTCGGTGGCTCTTTGAGCGAGCTCGGGTATCTGGAGCTCCAGAGCATCCATCTCCTTATCCGAAAGCTTTTTGGGTTTTGAAGTCATCGGGATTCTCCGCGTGAGCGAGCGCTCTAGTGCTTCTAGCCCGGATAGTACTGCATTAGGCGGGCTTTCGAACGTCATCAGGTCCATATGAATTTCCTCGGTAGTGTACGCGCCTTGACTACTGTGTGAAGGGACAGATTTTCCACCTTGAGATGCAGGCTCCTTCTGCCCGATAGCTATATGTAACGATCTCCTGAAACCTGTTCACTGAAAAGAAAACGACCGTTACAACGTGTGTTGAAGTGAAAAAACCGCAACGACGAGGGTTGCTGCGGTTCAAGAGCTGGTGACTATCCCTTGGGTGCCTTAAACCCTCGCTGCTCAATCACCCGAAACACATCGCTTACATCCTGGAGCAGGATCCGTGCAATGTTGGCGACGGTGTTGATGTCGTTTTCGGCATAGTCGGGGAGGCTGGTGCAGCCCATGAGCTGAAGGTAGGGGGGGACGGCGTTGAGGCGCTCGCTGACGACGTTGTGGAGTTCGCGGATGGGGGCGTCGCTGTCGATGAGGAGGACGGGGTAGTCGGTGGCGAATTGGGACATGGGGGTGAAGCGGCGGGGCGGGTTTTGGGTTGTCATGGTTTCTAGTCCTAAAAGATAAACATCAACGTCATTGAGACGCTCAACAGACGAAAATTGCCTGTGTCGTGCCTGACGTTGCTGGGTGGTTTTCTCTTTGGGCTGCGAATCCCTGCCACCGACAATGTCAGCGACGGGGGAACTATAAGCGGCGATTTTGGTGTCCGCAAATGAGGGTGTAGGACGACAGCACGTTTTTTGTAGCAGCTGGCGAAGCCTGCGTTCGGCTCGGGTCGCGTTTGGACGTAGCAGTCTCGGTATTGGACGTCGCGGTGTGTCAGTTGTACGCCATATGCCGGATTTACGGCCGCTACGCAGCCGAACGCAGGCTTCGCCAGCTGCTACAGGGTTTGGGTATTGTTTAAAAGTTCGGCAGGAATTGGGGGCGCTTCGCAGCCCGGCGGGAGCAAGCTCCTTCGCCACACTGGGAAATGTCCTATAGCTTTTACAGATCAAAAATCTAACGTTCGTCGGATGTCAGGTTGCTATCAGCGCATTTGCCTGCCCATTCCATCACGGCTGCTAAGCTTCGTCGTTGCAGCGGCCGAGCTTTTTTTGGCTTACGTTGCGAGCGTCAGCACGGAGAACACCTTCTATTCCTGTCGTTAACCTGCACGGAGGCAGGCGATGGAGATCAAGCGCATGGTCGAATTGAGTGCGGACGAGGTTCCAGACCCACTCGATCGTGAAGAGATAGAGCGGGTGCTGGCGTCGTTGCTAGCCAGTCCCGTGTTTGCCAAGTCCAGGCGGATGGGCAGTTTGTTGCGCTTTCTGGTCGAGCACGACCTGCAATTTTCCAATACATCGCTAACCGAGCATGCCATAGGTATCGCCGTGTTTCGTCGTGATCCTGCGGTGTATTGCACGGGTGATGACCCGGTAGTGCGGGTGCAGGTGGGGCGATTGCGTCGTAAGCTTGCGACACATTACGCCACCAACGGTCAGCAGGACCCGGTGCGACTGAGCATTCCGGCCGGTTGTTATCGCCTGGCGTATCAGCGGCTGCGACTCAAGGAGGTTGGCACGCATCATCCGGTTTTGCAGGTCCAGCCGTTTACCTGCATCACCGGTGATGGCGAGGACTTTGCCAGGGGCTTGTGCGAGGAGTTGAGTTGTCGGTTGTTCGAGTCGTTCGAGCAAACGCAGACCGGCGCCAATCATGTGTTGATGAAGGTGCCGCGCAGCAGCGTAAAAACAGCAGAGATCGGACGCGGCGGGCGTTACAGCTATTGCCTGGAAGGCAGCGTGCGGGTCGAGCCAGCACGGGTGCGGGCCTCGTTACGACTGGTGGATGTGGCGCAGGGGCGGATTCGCTGGTCGGCGCAGTTTGATCGAAATCAGCCTTATGGCATCGCTACCCAAGAGGATTTGGCGGCGTCCATCTGTCTGTCGCTGACGGGGTATTTTGCCAGGGACGCAATCGACGAATAAGAGGGGCAACCGCGAGGTTGCCCCAATGTACCCGTTACACGGTTTTCCACTGACCGCCTTCGTAAAGGCGACCTGCGGTGTTATCGAAGGTCAGGTCGATTTCGATCGCCTTGGAGCGTGAGGTACTGAACATGGTGCTGGTCTGTACGTTCTGTTCGAACCACACGAGGATGGTTTCGACGGGGGTCAGCACGGTTTTACCGGTGACCACCTGGTTCACCGCAACGTAAATGGGGGTGCTGACCTGATTGCCATCGATGCCGGTGGATAGCTGGTTGATCCCCGGATGGATGGGCGCGTAGTCGTTCACAAAAGTCATGGAAACGTCCGGACCGCCCGTTACCGCCGAGCTCAACAGTCCGTGTTCATCGAGTGTCGAGGTTTGCCCAAGACCGATATTGACGATGTTGGTCGAGACTTTGACTTGTACGTTTGCCTTGAATACGTTGGAGGCGAACAGCTGATATTGCGGCGTCCAGCTGAATTCGTTATTGCTCAGGTACGCGTCATAGGACTGCCACACCACGTTGTAGTCTTCGGTGCCGACTTTCTTGGCAAAGCACAGCTTGTAACCAGACTTCTTGAGCAGGGTCAGGTCGCCGGCGGCGATTTCGATCGTGACTGTTTTTTGCGAAGCCGCCAGGGCGGACCTCAATACCTTACTGTAGTCGGATGTTTTCAGCGCCTTTGGGGCATTCAGGATCAACTTGACCGCTTCTTGCACGTCATTGTGAAGCTGCTGGCTATTTTGGCTGACAGCGATTGATTTGCTCATGGTTTCCCTCTTCCTTGTTGGTGTGTTTGGCAATCAATGGGCGGCGGGCAGTCAACCCGGTCAGTCCATTGAGGGCTTCACTCTAGGTTCATGGCGCGGGGGGGGGCTAAGTGTCGTGGCGTTACAGGCGGGTAACCGGTTGTATCAAACAGATGAAACAGCGGGGCGCCCCAAGGGTCGCCCCACCATGGCCTCAGGCTGCCTTCGCGTCGGCCCAGACGAAGTTCCAGCTGGTTCGCTTGCCCTTGGCAATCTCGATCAGCTTGTTCTCATAGACTGTGTGATTGACCGCGCCGGTGTAGGTCAGGGTTCGGGCGGCGTTGGTCCCCGTGCACTCGCCCGGTTCACCGCCGGATTCGACCATCGCCTTTTTCATCTCGACTTCCGACGGGGCGCTGCTCTGGTTTTTTTCCACTTTAACGAAACTCATGGTTTCACCTCTTCCGTGATGGGGGGATCGGTGCAGGGCAGGGGCGCCAGCATTCACGTTCCTGCAACACACCGAAGGCCCTACTCTATTGGCCTGGCGTTCGGTGCAGAAGTGACAACTGGGGCGGTGAGGTAACACGCGGGAAACAGCACAATCGGGGGGAAGTATCAGGGACGTATCAAGCGCGCAAACGCGCAAACGCGCGGTTCAATTCGGTTCAGGCTGGATTTGCTCGCGATGGTGGTCTGTCAGGCAAAGCAATATTGACTGTCAGGGCCTCATCGCGAGCAGGCTCGCTCCCACAGGGGATTTGGGTGTTTGCCGGGTAGTTAAAACACCACGCAACGTGTAATTGAATGGACTCGCCCACGCCGAGGCGTCAATGCGCCACGGTGGCAGTCTAAACAG